>JAVBUK010000327.1:0-4846 GCA_031555345.1 Xanthobacteraceae bacterium
CGCGGCCACGAACGCAGCGGCGCTTTCGACCTTGAGCCGGCCGACGTCGATGGTGCGGTGGATCACCTGCCGTTGAAGGTTGGACAGCGACACCCGATCGTCGTCGGCGACGCCGATGACGCCGATACCCGCGGCGGCGAGATACTGGATGATCGCCGAGCCGAGCCCCCCGGCACCGACCACCAGGACGCGGGCGGCCTTGAATTTCTGCTGGCCGGTGCGGCCGACGTCACGCAGCACCAGATGGCGCGCGTAGCGGGCGGACTCGGCGGCGTCGAGCATGGCTAGCCGCCGCCGATCAGCGGGAAGACCGCGAGAGTGTCGCCGGCGACGAGGACCCGGTCGGGTTCCACCTGGCGGCCGTGGACGAACAGTGTTCCGACCTCGGCCGCCGCGATGTCGAGCAACGACAGGACCTCGGCGACGGTCGTTCCCTCGGCGACCTCACGTTCCGCGATCTTGAAACGGCCCTGCCGGAAGGTGGCGAACAGTTTGATCGTGATCAGCACGATCCGGTCCTCCGGCAGGGGAGTGTCTCAGAAATTCCAGAACGACGCGAGCTGTTTCGGATCCATGTCCCATTTGGCATTGTGCGGCGCCAGCGGTTCGAGCTCGAAGAACTCGGGCAGGCGGTCGGTTTCCGGTCCGAGGCCGGCGGCCAGATTGAACGCGTGCTCGATCTTGAGCACCTGCTTGCCCAGCGCCACCACGTCGTCGCCGGTCAGCGCGGTGCCGTAGCGGGCGTTGAGCATGTCGACCACCGACGCCAGGCAGGCGGGAATGTCCAGCGCCGGGAAGGCGATGAACAGGCACAGCCCGGTCGAGTCGACCGCCGCGGTGGCGATCTGCAGGTTGCGGGACAACTCCACCTGGCCTTCGTTCTGCAGCGGATCGACCTTGCCGCCGACGTTCAGGATGTTGGTGGCGATGGCGTAGCCGGCGGTGTGGTCGGCGCCCATCGTGGTGGTGGCGTAAGTGACGCCGATGCCCTTGATCGGGCGCGGATCATAGGCGGGGATCGCCTGGTTCTTGACCACCGGGATGCGGGTGAGGCCGTAGGAGCGACCGACATGGCCGGTGCCGCCGCCAAGCAGATGGCCGAGCGGCGTTCCCCCGGTGATGTCCTCGCGCAGCAACTGCAGGATCCGTTTTCCGTCACCCCACGGAAGCACGCCGGCCTCCATCGCGACCGCGAACATCACTGAGGTCTCGATCGAGTCGACCCCGATGTCGTCCATGGCGTTGTCGATCTCGGCGATGATGTCGAGATCGGCGACCATCGCATCGGCGCCGAGCGCCCAGATCGTCTCGTACTCGAAGCCGGAGGTGAGGTATTTGCCGTTCTTGTCGTGGTAGACCTGCGAGCACTGGATCTGGCAGTTCTTCGAGCAGATATGACTGGGCTTGCCGCCGCGCGCCACGATGGTGTCGTACATCGTTTCGCCGGAAATGGCGTCGTGATGCAGACACTGGCCCTGGGTGAAGTTCTTGGTCGGCAGGCCGCCGGCCTCGTTGATGACGTTGATCAGAACGGCGGTGCCGTATTTCTTCAGGCCCTGGCCGGTCACCGGGTGGTCGCTCAAGGTCTGGAAGAAGGCCTGATTGGCGTCGTGGAACCGGGTGGCGTCGGCGAGCGGGGGACTCTTGGAGCCCGCCGGATCGACGGTGATGAACTTGATCTTTTTCGATCCCATCACGGCGCCGAGGCCGCCGCGGCCGAAACTGCGGACCTTGCTCTCCGGGTCCTTCACCGAGATGTTGGCGATCGCCATCAGGTTCTCGCCGGCCGGACCCAGGGTGATGACGCCATGGTCTTTGCCGAAGCGTTCGGCGACGTTGTTCATCACCGCGAAGGTGCCGGCGCCCAGGGTCTCGGTCTCGGGTCTGATCTCGACGCCATCCTTGCCGACGACCAGGGCGTACCAGGTGTCACCCTTCGGCTGTCCCTCGATGATGATCGCCTTGATGCCGAGGCGGGCGATGATCCGGGAGGAGGTGCCGCCGGCCGAGCTCTCCTTGATGCCGCCGGTCAACGGGCTCTTGGCGCCGCACGAGAATCGCCCCGAATTGGTGGCCGCGGTGCCGGACAGCAGCCCCGGCGCGAACACCAGCTTGTTGTAGGGCCCGAGTGGATGGCAGGTCGGCGGCACTTCCGCCGCCACGACGGTCGAGGTCAACGCCCGACCGCCCAGGCCGTTCCAGGCGTCGGGAACGGGTTGGACCGTGACCGTGAGGTCGGTCATGTTGACGCGAAAGATCTTGTCCATGGCGGGCTCCCGTGGCGGGTCGCGCAAAAAGGGGCGAATGAACAGCGGCGGCCGGGCGCCGCGCGGACCCTGGCGCCGATTCAACGCCTCGGAAGCCGAATGCGAAATCCGCATAATGCACTATTATGATCGGCAAAACATAATTGTCCGGGCAGAAGAATTGGCGTTTCGCCAGCGGGTGCGGGTGCGGGTGCGGGGGCGCGGCCATGCGGTCGCAAGGGAGATCTCACTCGACGTCGAGCAGTCGTTCGATCGCCCGGAGATCGTCGGCCGCGACCTGCGACACTTTCGTCTCCATGGCGCGGTAACGCGCGACGAGGTCGTGTCCGAGCGTTGTCACCTTGGTGCCCCCCGAGGCCCCGGTGGTGCCGGCCACCACCGGCCGGCCGAAGGCGCGGTTCATCTGGTCGATCAATTCCCAGCCGCGGCGGTAGCTCATGCCGACCGCGCGGGCGGCCGCCGAGATCGAGCCGCTGCGTTCGATTTCCTCCAGCAGACGGATTTTTCCATGGCCGATCCGGGTGTCGTCCCCGATTCGGATCTGCAGCCGGAGCGCGACCATAGGGCCCTCGTCAAAGTGGTGCCGGGGGCATGTTAGGCGGGCGGGGGATGGGGCGCCAGGGCGACCGGCGAGGCAGGATCGGTATCCCCCGCGACCGGCCATTCGGGCGTCTGGCCGCGGGTTCGATCACCGCGACACGGCATGGAAGAGGTCGCCGATTTGCCGCCGACGGGCCCTTGGGCAAACGGGTCTTCGGATACCTGGGTCTTGGCACTTAGGCACCGGTTCTGGCGATCAGCGGGCAGCGGCGGTGATGCGCGTCCGGCACGATCAGTTGCGAATGACAATCACTGCTATTAAACGTTTGAAAATATTTGATTATTAATCGTTTGCGGAGTACCTGAACCGCCATCGGGGAGTAGCTGCCACCCGCCGGGTGGGATCACGTCAACAGACTTGCACCCACAGGTGCATGGTGTGGTCAGCCGATCCGCTCCAGGCTTAGCGAGACCGTGACGCAACCTGTTCCGACGGACGGACAGGAACGATTGCGTCCGGCTCCGGTCCGTTGGATTCGTGCCCGTGAGTTTCCTGGCCATCGTCGCGCTCGCTTTCGGCATGTCGGTCGATTCGTTCGTCGCTTCCGTCGGTCGCGGGGCGGCCATCGGGCGCCCGCGCTTCGCCGAGGCACTGCGCACCGGCATCGTGTTCGGCGTCGTCGAAGCGCTGACGCCGGTGATCGGCTGGGCCGCCGGCTGCGCCGCCAGCCGCTACGTCGAGGCGATCGATCACTGGGTCGCGTTCGGCCTGTTGGTGGCCGTCGGTCTGCACATGCTGTACGCCGCATGGCGGCGGGCCGAAACCGACGAATGCGTGGCGCCGAACGACTCGTTCGTGACGCTGGTCGCGTCGGCGGTCGGCACCAGCCTCGATGCCATGGCGGTCGGCGCATCGCTGGCGCTGCTCGATGTCGATATCGTGATGGTCGCGGTCGCCGTCGGTCTGACGACGTTCCTGCTGTCCTCCGGCGGCATGTTGATCGGGCGAACGGTCGGCGAGCGCTTCGGGCGCCGCGCCGAATTCGTCGCGGGCGTTCTGCTGTGTGCGATCGGAACCGTGATCCTGATCGAGCACCTCATGACGTGACACGGCGTCCGGCAGATCTGAGAGCTGGTCCCGGTTGTCGTGGCCGGAGGCGTTTCGGGGCCCCGATTGTGCCGGAAGACCGCGCCCGCAATCACCGGACAGCCGAGCGGGCCGGCCGGGGCAGCCTCGCCGATCGCAGATGATCGGACGCATCACCGCAGTGTCGATCGGATTTCATTAAGCATACCACCGTTCATATTATTAAAATTTGACGCAATACATCGAAATATGTGGCAATTCGACACCTTTTCTCGTCGAATACTATACTATAATACGTTGAGTACGGACCGACTTGATCCACTCCCACGTCCGACGGCGCTCGAAAACCCGAAGATCAACAAGAGGAAACGCTGGAATGAGCCCGAACCCCTCCGTACGAGATGCCATGTTTTCGGCGGTGCCGAGCCTGCGCGCGTTCGCGATCTCGCTATGCGGGAGCGTCGACCGAGCCGACGATCTGGTGCAGGAGACGCTGCTGCGCGCCTGGGCGAATATTCATTCCTTCGTGCCGGGTACCAACATGCCGGCGTGGTTGTTCACCATCCTGCGCAACCTGTTCCGCTCGGAGTGCCGCAAGAGCCGGCGCGAGGTTTCGGACAGCGACGGCGTCCATGCCGAGAGCATGAAGACCCTGCCGGAGCAGCCGAGCCGGGTGGAGTTCGAAGAGTTCCGCGCGGCGCTCGCCAAGCTGCCGACCGACCAGCGCGAGGCCCTGATCCTGGTCGGCGCTTCGGGGCTGTCCTACGGGGAGGTGGCGGAAATCTGCGGCTGTGCCGTGGGCACGATCAAGAGCCGCGTCAGCCGCGCCCGCATCCGGCTGGCCCAATTGATGGCGGTCGAGAGCGTCGACGATTTCGGACCCGACCGCGAGTCGCGCGCCGTTCTGACCGGCGGCGGTTGCTGGTGCGATCCTGTTCGATTCGATCGAAGC
>JAVBUK010000496.1:0-2935 GCA_031555345.1 Xanthobacteraceae bacterium
TCGAACACGCTGGTTCCCATGGCGACGCCACCCTCGAGGCCGCTGACGCTCATGATCTGGTCCTGCACGTCCTTCGGCAGGCTGTTCCACTTCTGCTTGTTCATCGAGATCGAGAAGTAGTTCGACGACATCGGGGCGAGCGTGTAGTACCTGCCGACCTCGTAGAGCCGGAAGCTCTGGAGCGCCTCCCACGGCACCAGCGCGCCGTCGATCACGCCCTTTTCCAACCCCTGGTACACGTCGGGCATCGGCATCAGCATCGCCACGCCGCCCAGCGCCCGGATCTGATCGCTCGGCGGACCGCCGGTGGCGCGCAGCTTCATGCCCTTGAAGTCCTCCATCGTCTTGATCGGCTTCCTGGTGGTGACGATGACGTACTGGTCGCTGGTCATGATCATCAGCTGCTTGACCGCGTCGTACTCCTTCTGCAGCACCGGGTACTTGGCGATCAGCTTGGACATCACCGTGCTGCCCTCGGCGGCGGTCGTGAACGGCAGCAGCGGCAGGGTGATGACGTCGGACAGCGGCGTCAGTTCCGGCCAATATCCGTGGAAGCACCAGCCGATGTCGCCGATGCCGAGCTGGACGCCCTTCCACATCTCGGTTCCCTTGACCAGGGTCTGGGACGGATAGATGCGGATCTTGACGCGCCCCTTGGTGGCCTCCTCGACCTTCTTCACCCACGGCTGGAGGCCTCTCGTCTCCCAAAGGGAGGTGGGCGAATTCTGATCCGCAAACGACAGCGTGATCTGTTGCGCCCAGCAGGACGCCGAAAGCGCCAGCATACCGGCGAGCACACCGCCCGCAAGCTTCGAGATTCTCAACATGTGTCCACCTCTTTCCGTTGTTGCCGCAGCCAGTTCGGTTGGACTTCGCCGGTCCCGTGCGAGGCCCGGGCGCCGCGTTCTCGATGGAATGCCTGCACGGCTCGGAAACCGTTCCGTCGGCAGCCACCGTCGCGTTCGTCACACCGCCTGCTGACTTGCAGACATGCCAGGTTCAGACCATCAAGCCGACATTCCGCGACAGCTCAGCTCATCTTCACCCCCTTTCGGCAGGCACACGTCCGCGATCACCGCAAACAACGCGATGGCAATCGGCGATCAAACCAAAAACGATCTAGTTCAGTGCCGAGCGTTGCGGCTGCGTTCGATCAGCAAACCACTCCCAGCACCATTCAGGGTTCAGCGGACCGGTGCATCGGGTCACCATCACGGTCTTCGGGCGCTCTGCGAGCGGGTTCCCCGTCCGATGCGTCGGTGCCGGACGGCGCGACCGCAAAAGCCTCGTCGGAGCCGCCCCGCGCACCCGCGCGAGGCGGCCGATTTTCAGATCGCACTACCGGACGCGATCCGACGGAAGCTCGGTCGACACGCGACCGAACCATTCTATCATCGCGACGCCGGCGTCATCCCTGCGGCATCTTGGTCAACGTACACAGCGTGGTCTTGTACTGGCCGCCGCCGAACCCGGCCTTGGCGCACTGCGGACCGGGGATGATCTTGTTGACCTGGTAGTCCCAGACCCCGAACAGGCTCGGCTCCTTGCCCTCGAGTTCCGGCAGCCACCAGCCGTGCATCGTATGCACGTGATGCGGCTTCACCTTGCGGGTGACATAGGCCTTGCGCTTGATGCGCCCCATGTCGTTCTCGAGATACACCCACTCGCCGTCGTAGATGCCGTACTTCTCGGCCGTGTCCGGATGGATCTCCACCAGCGGATCCGGCATCTTCTCGCGCAGCCACGGGATCATCCGGTGCTCGGCGTGGAAGAACAGTTGCGAACGCGCCCCGGTGATCATCACCAGCGGATATTTCTTGAACAGGTCCGGCGTCGACGCCTGGCTCTGCGGAGGCTCGGTGTAGAACGGCAGCGGGTCGAGTCCCCACGACTTCAGCGTCTCGTTGTAGACCTCGATCTTGCCGCTGTTGGTCTCGAACCCCGGCTTGCCGTCGCGCCGCAGCAGCCCGCGCTCGTGACGATGGTAGGGCCTGAACGGGCCGTCCACCGGCATCATCCAGCCGTCGGCCTTGTCGAGATCGGCGACCGTCAGTCCGGCCTGGGCGAGCCGCGCGTTGAACATGTCCTCGAGCGTGTTCCACTGCTTCATCCCGTCGGGGTTGAAGCGCTTGGCCATCTCGAAGTTGATCTCCCAGTCCGACTTGCATTCACCCACCGTCACCGCCTTCTTGGCGATCACCAGCGGCGCCCACCACGACCGGATCAGGTCCTTCTCGGGGAACGTCGCCGCCGGCAGGACGATGTCGGCGAGCGCCATCGTGGTCGGGTTGTGGAACAGGTCGACCACGACGATGAAATCCAGCTTCTTGAGCGCGTCGTAGTGCAGCCCGGCCCGCGCCGACTGCCCGCCGACCACGTTCGCGGTCTGGATCCACGCACCCTTGATCGGATACGGCTTGCCCGACACGCATTGCTCGATCGTCATGTCGGGGTGCCCCCAACCGCGGAAGTTCTTCACCATCGGGTAGGTGTCACCCCCGATGCGCTTTTCGTTCATGCGCTTGATGAAGTCCTCGCCGTACAGCTTGGCCAGCTCCTCACTCGAGAACGGATACGAGGTCACGCCGTGGCTCGGCCGCGCGATCACCTGGCCGCCGGGATTGTCGATGTTGCCGGTGATCACCGACAGGCAGGTGATCGCATGGGCGACCGCCGTGCCGTCCGGGCACATGTCGATCGGCACGCCCCACTGCACCGCCGCCCGCTCGGCCTTGGCGAACATCCGCGCCGCCGCCGCGATCTCCGCCGCCGGCACCTCGGTGATCGCCGCCACCTTCTCAAGCGGATACTCGGCCGCCCGCTTCTTGAGCTCTTCGAACCCCGACACCCACTTGTCGACGAACGCCTTGTCGTACAGCCCCTCGCTGATGATCACGTTGATCATCGCCAGCGCCAGCGCCCCGGCGGTGCCGGG
>JAVBUK010000273.1:0-7277 GCA_031555345.1 Xanthobacteraceae bacterium
ATGCCGCTCGCGATCGAGCCGATGCACCCGATGTATGCGGCCGATCGCGGCTGCGTCAACACCTGCGCACACGCGCTCGACCTGTGCGACGCCGTCGATCCCGCCCGCAGCGGCGCGATCGGAATCGCGCTCGACGTCTACCACACCTGGTGGGATCCCGCGCTCGCGTCGCAGATCGTGCGCGCCGGCAAGCAGCGCCTCCTGGCCTTCCATGTCTGCGACTGGCTGGTGCCGACCACCGATCTGCTCAACGATCGCGGCATGATGGGCGACGGCGTGATCGATATCCGGAAAATCCGCGGCTGGGCCGAGGCGCAGGGGTTCGACGGTTTCTGCGAAGTCGAGATTTTCTCGCACCATTGGTGGGCCCAGCCGATGGACACGGTCCTGGCCACCTGCATCGAGCGGCACAAGACCGCGGTGTGACCGCGGTCCCGAGCGTCCGCCTTCAGCTCCGGATCAGCACCACCAGGGCCAACACCGCCGCCGCGAGGCCGCAGGCCTTGCGGACGGTCATCCGTTCGCGCAGGACCACGACGCCGAGCGGCGCCGACAACACGAAACCCATCTGGGAGACCGGCACCAGCACGCTGGCCTGTCCGAGCGCCATGCCGTGCAGCAGCAGCACGGAGGCGCCGATCATCGCCAGGGCCGACGCCGTGGCGTATTTGAGCGTCGCCAGCGACGACCGCGGCTTGCCGTCCGACAGAAGGGTCACGGCCGTCGCCAGCGGCGCGAACAGGGTGCTGCCGGCCACCGCCAGCGTGTCGGGAACGGCGCCGTAGCGAAGTCCGACGGCTTGAAAGTAGTTCGAGGCGCCGAACGCCCCGGTCGCGACCGCGACCTGAATCAGGGAGCGGCGGCGGTCCTCGACCGGCGCGGCGGCGGTGCCGGAACCTGCGCTCATCAACAGCCAGGTCGCCGTCAGGGCCAGCGCCAGCCCGGCCATCTTGGTCGCCGTCAACGGCTCGCCCAGAAAGGCGATGACCAGAAACACCGTGACGACGAAGTTCAGGCGGAAGATCGGCGCGTTGGTGCTGATCGATCCGCTGGTGAGACTGCGGATGAACAAGAAGATGCCGATGAAGTTGGTGGCGCCGGACAGCAGCCCCCATGCGGCCGCGGGAGCAATCACCAGCGTGCCGTTGACGGCCGCATAGGGCGTGAACAGCAGCCACCAGATCCACGATTGGACCATCAGCAACCGGTCGGCGCGGATCGAGGCACTGGCCGCCAGTTTGTAGATGAAGTCGGCGAGACCGTAGCAGGCCATCGATATGACGGCGTAGACGATGGCGGGGGTCATGCAGTCTCGTGGCGCCGGGTTGGACGAACCTGTTCCTGCATGCATAGGCAGGAACGAGGCGCGAATCGCGGTAGAATTCAACCGTTTTGCCGGTTTTGCATCGGAAATCCACCCGAACGAGCATCTCGGCCGGCGGGATTTCATCGCCCCCGCACGCCCCCCGGCCAAGCGGCCCGTGGCGAGGCGAACGGGAGCGCCCGGGCGCCCCCTACGGGCGCCGCACCAGCGACACCGGCTCCCGTCCCTCCGGCACCCGCTGCCAGGTTTCCGCGTCGTCTTCGCCGAACCGCCAGATGGCGCCCCTCGCCCCCTTGATAATCAACTCGGCGCGGTCCATCTGCCACGCTCGTGGCGCGAAACGGGTCACGAACTCGTCGCAGCCGGACTTCACGCTCAGCGCCAGGTCCTGCTCGTTCAGCGCCTTGGTGACCAGCGTGATGGTGCAACGCGGCCGGCCGGCGCCGCGCATCACGTCCCAATCCCCGGCCATCTGCTCGGGCAGACGCGGGGCGGGCCCGGCCGCCTTCGCGCTCTGGATGAACAGGATGCCTTCCCCGGGCTTCGGTGCCTCGTACATCCCGCTCTCGACCTCGGTGAACTCGAGCACCGGCTGGCCCTTGGCATTGAGCAGCCGCAGGAAGCCGTTGTCGGTGACCGACCAGGTGGCGACCTCGGCGACGAACGGAAACAGCCCGGTGCAACCCTTGTTGAACTCGACTTTCATGCCGCGCGGTCCGGACCCCGCCGCGAACGCGACGGTGCAGCGCTTTTCGCGGTCGGCGTTGGAGAACTCCCAACTGCCGACCATCGCAACCGCGGCCTCGCTCGGCCCCCGTTGCGGCGCCTGCGCCGCTGCCGGCACGGCCAGGCCACCGACCGCGAGCACCGCCAGGAAGACGGAACCGGAAACGAGCGGGCGCATCGTCAGGCCCCGGTCGACGGTGGCCACGGCGTCTCCGCCACCGGGGTGAGCGGCCCCCTGCCGGCCACCCAGGACAGGATGTTGTCGACCACCAGTTGGTCCATCCGGGCCCGCGTATACTGGGTCGACGAACCGAGGTGCGGGAACAGCACGACCTGGTCCATCGCCAGGAGTTCCGGCGGCACATGCGGCTCGTTCGCGAACACGTCGAGGCCGGCCGCCAGGATCGCCTGGTCCTGCAGCGCCTTGATCAGGGCCGGCTCGTCCACCACCGAGCCGCGCGCCATGTTGACGACAATGCCGTTCGGTCCGAGGGCCTCGAGCACCTCCGCACCGATCAGATTCTGCGTCCCCGGCCCGCCCGGCACGATCACCATCAGGGTGTCGACGTCGCGCGCCATGTCGACGAGTTTGGCAAAGTAGCGGTAGGCGACCCCGGGCTGCGGATTGCGGGCGTGGTAGACGACCGGAACGTCCATGGCGTCGAGCCGCCGGGCAATCGCCTTGCCGATCCGGCCCAGTCCGACCATGCCGACGGTACGGTTGCGCAGCGTCGCACCGGTCAGCGGATAAGCGCCGTCCGGCCATTTGCCGGCCCGCAGGAAGCGCTCGGCCTGGGGAAATTCGCGCACGGTGCACAGCAGCAGCCCGAGAGCGGTGTCGGCGACCTCCTCGGTGAGCACGTCGGGGGTATTGGTAACAATAATACCATTCTCGCCCGCCCACCGGGCGTCGACATGGTCGTAGCCGACCCCGAAACTCGCGATCAGTTCGAGCTTGGGGAAACGCGCCATCAGGGCCGCGTCGATCGGCAGCGTGACGTTGGTCACCGCCATGGCGCGCACACGGTCGGCGAGGCTGGCGATGAACGCGTCGCGATCCTTGGCCGCCAGCAAGCTGTGCAGCGTCACCGCCGTTTCCAGGCCTTTCATGATGACCGGCTTCGGCGCTCCGACCATCAGCACGTCGGACTTTTCGTTCGCCATTTCAACTTCCCTGTATTGCCGGCTCGTTCGGCCCGCGCCGTCCGATCGGGTCCCGTGCGAAAAGATGCGGCCTGGCGGCCCCGCGCCGCAGTGTAAAGCCGGACGCCGCCCGGTTTCAACGGCCGGACGCGGGACGAATCCGGCGAAAAGCCGCCCCGCCCCGAGCCGCGCGGCCGGGAAGGGATGGACGGGCCGCACCCGATGGCCCTACCCTGTCGTCCGGTCAGCGCGGAGGCCGCCATGAGCTATGTCAACAGCGTGTTGCAGCCGGACGAAACGGTCCGCTACGCGACCAACATCCATTGGATCATCTATTGGCGCGGGGTCCTGGCGCTCGCTTTGGCGATCGTTTTCTACGTGGCCTCGCTTCAGTCGATCGACATCCACTGGCTGTGGTCGTGGCTGACCCTGCTGACCTTGCTGGTCGCCGTCGTCTTGTTGTTGCACGCCTGGTTTCGGCGATGGACCACGGAAATCGCGGTGACCAGCCGCCGCATCATCCGCAAGGAAGGGTTCATCTGGCGCAGGACCAAGGAGATCGCGCTCGACAAGGTCGAAAGCGTCGACGTCGACCAGTCGATCGCGGGCCGTGTTCTCGGCTACGGCGACGTCCTGGTGTACGGCACCGGACAGGCGATCGAGGCCATGCGGTGGATCGCCGCGCCGATCGCGTTCCGCAATCACGTCACCGCCGAGTAGGACGAGGCCCGGCGGCCGGCCCGGCGCCGCAGCCGATCATGCCCCGGCGGGGCCCAGGCGGGGGCCCGCCCAGCCCCCGCCCCGGATGACTACCACGCGACCGAGACGTACTGCTTTTCCACAAACTCCATCAGGCCGTCGTGGGCGCCTTCGCGGCCCAGGCCGCTCTGTTTCATGCCGCCGAACGGCGCCGCCGGATCGGAAGCGATGCCGCGATTGAGCGCGACCATGCCGAAATCGAGTTGCTCGGAGATTCGCAAGCCCCGGCCGAGGTCCTTGGTGTACACGTAGGCGATCAGCCCATACTCGGTGTCGTTCGCGCGCCGGATCACCTCGTCTTCGCTGGTGAAGGTCTGGATCGCGGCCACCGGGCCGAAGATCTCCTCCTTCAGCAGCGCCGCGTTGTCGGGAACGTCGACCAGCACGGTTGCCGGATAGAAAAAGCCCTTGCCGGCCGGCCGCTTGCCGCCGGCGGTGACCTTGGCGCCCTTGGCCACGGCGTCGTCGACCAGTTCCTGCACCTTGTCGCGCGTCTCGGCATTGACCAGCGGGCCGAGCTCGACGCCGTCATCGAGGCCGTTGCCCATCCGGAGCGCCGCCATCTTTTCGGTCAGCCGTCCGACGAAAACGTCATGCACCTGCGCATGCACATAGAAACGGTTCGCCGCCGTGCAGGCCTCGCCCTGGTTGCGCATCTTGGCGATCATCGCCCCGTCGAGGACGGCGTCGATATCGGCGTCCTCGAACACGATGAACGGCGCGTTGCCGCCCAATTCCATCGCCGGCCGCACCACATTGTCGGCCGCCTCGTGCAGCAGCCGGACGCCGACCCGGGTCGAGCCGGTGAACGACACCACGCGCACGCGCATGTCGTGCAGCATCGCGGCGACCACCGGCCCCGAGCGGCGCGACGGCACCACGTTGACCACGCCGGCGGGCACGCCCGCCTCCTCCAGCAGCGGCATCAGCGCCAGCACGGTCAGCGGGGTCTCCGACGCCGGCTTGAGCACGGCGGGGCAGCCGGCCGCCAGCGCCGGGGCGATCTTGCGGGTGGCCATCGCGGCCGGAAAGTTCCACGGCGTCACCAGGCAGGCGACCCCGGCCGGCCGATGCTGGACCACGATGCGGGCGCCGGAGGTCGGCGAGCGGTAGAAATCGCCGATGTTGCGCACGCCCTCCTCGGCAAACCAGCGGAAGAACTCCGCCGCATAGGCGACTTCGGCGCGCGAGTCCGGCAGCGCCTTGCCGTTCTCCAGGGTGATCAGTTTCGCCAGGCGCTCGCTCTGCGCCATGATCAGTTCGTACGCCTTGCGCAGCACTTCGGCGCGCTGACGCGGCGGGCGGGACGCCCAGCCCTTGAACGCGGCGGCCGCCGCCTCGACCGCCGCCGCGGCATCCTCGACACTGCCGCTCGCCACCGACGCGATCACGTTCTCGGTCGCCGGATCGAGCACGTCGAAGCGGGCGTTGTCCGACGACTTTCGCCACCCGCCGCCGATCCACAGGTCGGTCGTCACGTCTGCAAGCAGGTTTTCGTACATGACGCGGATCCTTCTATCCACCAGTGTGGCGGAATTGACGTTCCGATCACGCTCGCGGCCCGCGCTCGTCGGAACGTCAAATCCCAAACCACACTAGCATTTCGGAGTTGCCGGTGTCCTTGCGGTTCCGACCTTGGTACCGAGCATGCCGCAATCGGGTACGAACGTCGGAACCGGAACACCGGCGGGAAGCCGGCGGTCTCGAGCGCCTCCGGACCAGCCCGGGCTCGCTTTCGACGGAAGCCAATCGGGCGGGCCCGCTTTGCGGCGCATCACGACCGCCAGCATCACGAAGCAAGAAATGCTTGCGAACCGCCTCGATTCGTTCTCCTGATAGGACCGTCCGCAGAGCAAGGCCGCCGGATCCCGAACTCCCGAGTCGGAACCCAGGCGGTCGACGAGGTCGAGCGAATGCTGCCGAAACGAACCTGGGCCGAGATGGGATGGCAGGACTTTGCCGCTCCCGACACGCGACGGTGGATCGCAATACTTCCCCTCGCGGCGACCGAGCAGCACGGGCCCCATCTTCCGGTCGGGGTCGACGCGTTCATTGCCGAAGCCTACCTGGAGCGGGTGCGGGTGCAGATACCGGACGATCTGCCGGCGACCATCCTGCCGCTTCAGCGGATCGGCCTGTCCGACGAGCATGTGAGCTATCCGGGTACGTTGACACTGTCGTCGGCCACGATCATTCGCACCTGGACCGAGATCGGCGAATGCGTCTGGCGCGCCGGTCTGCGCAAGCTGGTGCTGGTGACCAGCCACGGCGGCAACGTCGACGCGATGGGAATCGTGGCGCGCGATCTGCGCGCGCGGCTCGACATGCTGGTGGTGACGGTCGCGTGGCACCGGTTCGGCTATCCGGCGGGACTGTTCGGCGCCGAGGAATTGAAGCACGGCATCCACGGGGGCGCGATCGAGACCTCGATGATGCTGGCGGGAGCGGCCGCCGACCAGGTGCGCATGGACCGGGCCCGCGCCGGCACGCCCGCCAGCGTGGCGATGGACCGGGAGTTCAAGTACCTCAACGCCCATCGTCCGGCCGGCTTCGGCTGGGCGACCCAGGACCTCGACCCGTCCGGGGCGATCGGCGATCCGACGGCGGCGACCGCCGCCAAGGGCGAGGCGACGCTCGCCCACGGCACCGCGGCGTTCGTCGAACTGCTGCGCGAGGTCGACCGTTTCGATCTCGCGCGGTTGAAGCCGGGCCCACTGTCCGGCGCCGATGTTTCGAACAAGGCCGATTGACCATGGCCTGCGCCGGCTGCGGTGGTCGAAACCCGGACGGCGGCGGCCCCGCCGCGGACGACGAACCCGACGACGACATCGACGCGATCGAGCTGCGCATCGACACCCTCGCGGCCGAAGTCCGGCGCTGCCGCAAGTTCGCGCTGGCGGCGCGAATCCTGATCGCCGGCGGCGCGACCGGAATCGCCCTGCTGTCGGTGGGCGCCCTGACCTTCACCCCCGAATTGATGATCGTCGCGATGGCCGCGGTGATCGGCGGCGTCGTCCTGCTGGGCTCGAACGCATCGACGTGGGACGAGAACGACCGTGCGCTGCTGCGGGCCGAGGCCCTGCGCACCGAACTGATCGCCGCGCTGCCGCTCCGCGTCGTCGGCCGCGACGACGCGACGACACTGCATTGAACGCACCGCCCGGACGGCCCCGCGGCGGCGCTCGACGTGGCGGCGCCTATTCGGCGGCGACCGGTGCCGCGGTCGCGACCTCCACCCGGGCGGCGCAGTACTTGAACTCCGGAATTTTCCCGAACGGATCGAGCGCCGGATTGGTGAGCAGATTCGCGGCCGCCTCGACATAGG
>JAVBUK010000451.1:0-3630 GCA_031555345.1 Xanthobacteraceae bacterium
AGCTGGGCTGCACCGGATTCCGGACGGGGGGTGGCCTGGGCGGACTGGCGACGCACATGCAGCACGAATGGGTGCTGCTGGCGAACCTGTTCCTGCTGTTGACGGGGTTCGAGCTCCTGGCCTGCCATTTCGAGCGCAGCCGGGTGCCCGATCGCATGCCCGCATTGTTGGCGGACGATTGGCGCGGCGCGTTCCAGCTGCTGGTGCTGGTCTTCATCCTGTCGGGCTTCCTCGACAACATCGCCTCCGCGCTGATCGGTGGGACGGTCGCCCGCCACGTCTTCAAGGAGATTCATATCGGCTATCTCGCGGCCCTGGTGGCCGCCGCGAATGCCGGCGGTGCCGGCAGCGTGATGGGCGATACCACCACGACCATGATGTGGATCCAGGGCGTCAGCCCGTTGATCGTCCTGGACGCCTATGTGGCTGCCACTGTCGCGCTGCTGATCTTCGGTATCCCGGCCGCGGTGCTTCAGCACCGGTTTTCGCCAATCGTCAAGCAGCCGCGGGGCCACATCACCATCGACTGGACCTCTCTGGTGATCGTCGTTGCGGTGCTGGTGTTCGCGTTGAGTGTCAACGTCACCGCGATCATCAACGCCCCGGCTTTGGTCGATCGCGTGCCGGTGATCGGGATCGCGGTCTGGACGGCGATTCTGGTCGCCGCGGCGGTGCGCCGCCCGCATTGGCGGGTCCTGCCTCACACCTGCAAAGGAACGCTGTTCCTGCTCGCCCTGGTCACCAGCGCATCGATGATGCCGGTGCACGAGCTGCCGCAGGCGCGGGCACACACGGTTTTCGGGCTCGGATTCGCCTCGGCGGTGTTCGACAACATCCCGCTCACCGCGCTGGCGCTGAAGCAGGGCGGCTACGACTGGGGCCTGCTCGCCTTTGCGGTGGGGTTCGGCGGGTCGATGACCTGGTTCGGATCGTCCGCCGGCGTCGCCTTGACCAATATGTATCCGGAAGGAAAATCCGCGATCCAGTGGCTGCGGCATGGATGGTATGTGCCGGTCGCCTATGTGGCGGGTTTCGGCGCCATGATGCTGATCTTCGGCTGGCTTCCCGATTAGCGCGGGTGGCCGTCGTCGGCGCGCCGGCGGCCGGGCTCTGCGTGCCGGAGCAGGCGCAGCGCGTTGGCGGTCACCAGCACGGTGGCGCCGGTGTCGGCCAGGATGGCCATCCACAAGGACGAGAGGCCGACCAGCGTGGTGACGAGAAGGACGCCCTTGAGGCCGAGGGCGAGCGCGATGTTCTGCCCGATGTTGGCCATCGTCGCGCGGGCCAGGGTGACCATGTCCGCAACCCCATGGACACGGTCGTTGAGCAGGGCGGCATCGGCGGTTTCCAGCGCGACCTCGGTGCCGCCGCCCATCGCCACGCCGACATCGGCGCTGGCGAGCGCGGGGGCGTCGTTGATGCCGTCGCCCACCATCACGACCGGGCCCTGCCGCTGCAACTCGGCGATGGCGGCGAGCTTTGAATCGGGCAGGAGTTCCGACCGTGTCTCGATTTCCAGCGTGCGGGCGACGGCGGCGGTGGCGATGCGGTTGTCGCCGGTCAGCAACACGGGTCTGATGCGAAGGGCCCGGAGCCTGGCGACAGCCGGCGCCGCGTCTGGCCGCAGTTCGTCGCGCAGCGCAACGAGCCCCAGCGCCCGCTTGCCGTCGGCGACCACCACCACGGTCTTGCCGTCGGCTTCGAACGCCTCGATCCGCGCCGCCGCGTCCGGTGTCAGCGTGCCGAGTTCGGCCGCGTAGCGGGGCGAGCCGACCGAGACGAATCCGTCGCGCAGCCGCGCCGTGACGCCCTTGCCGGGCAGGGCGGTGGCGCCGAACGCGTTGGAAACGGCGAGCTCGCGGCTCTGCGCGGCGCGCACGATCGCAACGGCGAGGGGATGGCTCGATCCGGTCTCGACGGCGGCGGCTTTGGCGAGGATCTCGTCGTCGGTCCCGGCGAGGCCGACGACGTCGGTGACCGCCGGCCGGCCGACCGTGAGGGTGCCGGTCTTGTCGAACGCGGCGATCTGCACCTTGGCGAGGGTTTCGAGGGCGGCGCCGCCCTTGACCAGGAGGCCACGGCGGGCGCCGGCCGCCAGGCCCGACGCGATCGCCGCCGGTGTCGAGATCACCAGAGCACAAGGGCAGGCGATCAGCAGGGTGGCGAGGCCGCGATAGATCCAGGTCCACCAGTCGGCGCCGAACGCCAGCGGCGGCACACAGACGATCAGCAGGGCGGCCACCATGGCGGCGGGCGTGTAGAGGGCGGCGAACCGGTCGATGAATCGCGCGGTCGGGGCCTTGGTGGCCTGGGCTTCCGCGACCAGGTGGATGATGCGCGCCAGGGTGTTGTCGGCCGCCGTGCGGGTCACGCGGGCGCGCAATACGGCGCTGGCGTTGATGCTGCCGGCATAGACCGTGTCGCCGACGTCTTTGGCGACCGGCACGGATTCTCCGGTGATCGGCGCCTCGTCCACCTCGGACCGGCCGTCGACCACCTCGGCGTCGGACGGCACCCGGTCGCCGGGCCGGACGAGCACGACGTCGCCGATCGCCAGCGATTCAATCGGCACTTCGCGCATCCCGGCGCCGTCCTCCAGGCGGGCGATGCGCGGGACGAGACCGATCAGCGCCTCGATGCCGGCGCGCGCCCGTGCGGCCGAAATGCCTTCGAGGAGTTCGCCGACCGCGAACAGGAAGATGACGACGGCGGCCTCCTGCGGGGCGCCGATGGCGATCGCGCCCACGGTGGCGATGGTCATCAGGGTTTCGATGGTGAAAGGCATGGCGACGCGTGTCGCCGCGATCGCGCGGCGGGCGACCGGGATCAGTCCGACGATGGCCGCGACGGAAAACGCCCACGGTGCGGTCGCCGGTGCGACGATCGCGACCGCACAGCCTGTGAGCAGCAACAGGCCCGTGCCGGCCACCGTCTTGGCCTGTCCGGTCGTCCACCAGGCGGCTCGGGAGGCTGGTGCCGTCGCCGGGGTATTGTCGGCTTCGTCCAGGGATGCGGGTCGATAGCCGAGTGCGCGGATTCGGCTTTCCAGGGCCGTCCGCGAGGTCCGGTCGGTGTCGAGCCGCAACGACAGAATCCCGCTGGTGTAGTTCACGTCGACGTCGCTGGCGCCCGGCAGCCGTTTCACGGCGCTTTCGATCTTGAGCGCGCAGGCGCCGCAGTCCATGCCCTCGACGCGCATCATCAGCACGTCGGAGGTTCTGCGGGCATCGGTTCGCTGGGGTGCCGGCATCGCCGTTTCCTCGTTTCTGCAATCCGGCACCCTATATGCACCCTGTAGCCACTACAGGGTCAAGCCCCATGGACGAGACACGCTTCACCATCGGTGAAATGGCGAAAGCGACGGATACCAAGGTCGAGACGGTGCGGTACTACGAGCATGTCGGCCTGCTGCCGGTGCCGGGGCGTACGCGCGGCAATTTCCGCTCTTACCGGCGCGACGATCTCAACCGGCTGAGCTTCATCCGTCGCGCCCGCGATCTCGGTTTTTCGTTGCCACAGGTGCGGGCACTGCTGGCGCTGTCGGACCAGCGCCATCGTTCCTGCGACGCGGTCGACGCGATCGCCCGCGACCATCTGGCGGAAGTCCGGCGCAAGATCGCCGACCTCGCC
>JAVBUK010000341.1:0-2932 GCA_031555345.1 Xanthobacteraceae bacterium
GCTATGCGGACCTGTCCTACGTCCATGCCGCCGCCCGCGAGATCGCCGCCGCGCTCGACGGCTTCACGGTGGTGATCACCAAGTCGACGGTGCCGGTCGGCACCGGCGACGAGGTCGAGCGCATCATCCGCGAGGCGCGGCCCGACGCCGACTTCGTGGTGGTGTCGAACCCCGAGTTCCTGCGCGAGGGCGCGGCGATCCGCGACTTCAAGCATCCGGACCGCATCGTGGTCGGCACCGAGGACGAACGCGCCCGCCGGGTGATGGCCGAGCTCTACCGGCCGCTCTACCTCAACCAGGCGCCGATCCTGTATACCAGCCGGCGGACCGCCGAGCTGACCAAATATGCGGCCAACGCCTTCCTGGCGGTCAAGATCACCTTCATCAACGAGATCGCCGACCTGTGCGAAAAGGTCGGCGCCGACGTGCAGGAGGTGGCGCGCGGCATCGGCCACGACAACCGGATCGGCGGCAAGTTCCTCCACGCCGGGCCGGGATTCGGCGGCTCGTGTTTTCCCAAGGACACGGTGGCGCTGATCAAGACCGGGCAGGACCACGCCAGCCCGCTGCGCATCGTCGAGACGGTGGCGGCGGTCAACGACGTGCGCAAGCGCGCGATGGCCCGCAAGGTGGCGGCCGCGCTCGGCAACCCGCGCGGCAAGACCGTGGCGGTGCTGGGGCTGACGTTCAAGCCCAATACCGACGACATGCGCGAGGCACCGTCGATTCCGCTGATCACGGCGCTGCAGGACATGGGGGTCAACGTGCGGGCCTACGACCCGGCCGGGATGGAACACGCCAGGACCGAGTTCGCCGGCGTCGTCCTGGCGGACAACGCCTATGCGTGCGCGGAAGGCGCCGATGCGCTGGTGATCGTGACCGAGTGGGAACAGTTCCGCGCGCTCGATTTCGGCCGTCTCAAGCAGGTGATGACGCATCCGGTGTTGATCGACTTGCGCAACGTCTATCGCCGGGACGAAGTGGAGCGCCACGGCTTCGTCTACGACAGCGTCGGCCGGCCACCGGCGGTCGGTCGGCCACCGGCGTGACGTTCGGCCTGTCCCGATCGGCCATCCGCCGATCGCGAAGTGTCGGGCGGCCGGCGTGCGGTTCGGCGTCGGGCGTCTTGGGGTGGGGCGTCTTGGGGTGGGGCGCCTCGGGGCAGTGCCGGCTCATCCGCTGTGTGCGGCCGTCGCGCGCAGAACGAAACGCCATAACGCCACGGTCGAAAGGGCGATCAGAGCGAGCCCGGCAGCGCCACCGATCAGGGCCGCCCGCGGTTCTCCCTCGCCCCAGCTGACGGACGCGAACAGCACGACGGCGAGCACCAGCAGCGCCCACGCCGCGCACGCCGCCCAGCGCCACCAGCCGAGGGGCAGCCCTCGCACCCGGGCCCAGGTGGCGAACCCCTGGACGGCGAGAACAGTGGTGACGCCGAGGAAGAAGCAGACCACGCCAGTCGCGACCATGGATCGGCTCCTTCGCGTCAGGACTTGAAAAAGTTCGTCATGCGCATCCACCATGGGGGTTCGCGCACGGTGGCCCAGGTGGGCGGATAGTATTCGACCGCTTCGTGGTTTTCGTAGAGCGCCTTGCTGACGGGAACGGCCGCCTTGCTCAGCACGCCTGTCGCATCCCGCATGAGAACCTGCTTGGCGATGCCGTGGACGAGATTGTCGCGGTTGGTCCACGGACATACCGTGATGCAGATGCCACAGGTCGCCGAGCCGCGCGAGGTCAGGCGGAAGTTGTAGCAAGCCGACGTGTCGATGGTCCATTTCACGACGCCGCGGCCGTTGTCCCTCGGCGCGTCGAACGGGATGGCGCCCGCCGGACACTGCTCGGCGCAGATTGCGCAGTTCAAGCAGTAGTCGCGCAGGTGCGCATTGATCGGCTTGTCGACCTCCATGGGCAGGCTGGTCGTCACCACCGCCGGCCGGAAGTTGCCGCCGAAATCCGGCGTGAGACAGTAGCCGAACCGCCCTTGCTCGCCCAGCCCCGCATCGATTGCGATCGGCGGGAACACCACCTCGTACCCGGCGTCGAGCGAGTGGAGCCGTGCCGGATAGCCGAGCCCTTTGATGAAGGTGACCAGGCGGGCGGCGGCGATCCCGGAAGCGTTGTAGCCGTCTTCGTCCGAGCCGTAGGTGGGGCGCGACTTCACCAGCTCCCAGTCGTGCGGCAGGCCGACCACGATGGCGTATTCCCACCACTTCGGAATGTCGATTTCCTCCAGCGCCTTGTACCCGCGCCAATCGCGCGCCGACTCGCGATACACCCAGGCGGGATTCAGCCTGGTGATGCCGACCACGGCGGCGCCGAACGACATTCCCAGCTTCTTGATCAGCTTGGACACCGCCGCCGGGTCCTTCACCTCGCGCTTCTTTTCCGCCACCCCCTCCCAGTCGGACTGCTCGGGGCGACCGGGCGCGGCCGGCTTCACCGTGTACCAGGCCTTGTCGTAGAGGTTGGTGATGAGCAATTCGTCGGCGTCGCGCTTGGCCTGCGCCGCGCGTTCCGGCAGGATCCGGGTGAAGCGCGCGACGTCCATGTCGAACTGCGAGGCGTTCCTTTCGTAGTAGGCGAGCAGTTCCGGCGGCAGCGCCGCCTTGTTCCTTCCGGCGTCGATGTATTTGGCCTTCAGCACCATGCCGCGTTCGACCACGCGCTCGGTCCAGTGAATGCGCCGCTGCGGTCCGATGACCTGGTAGGTCGGGGTGTCCTGCTGGAACGGCGTCCGGTCGATGAACGGACTGGTCGCGAAGGTCTGCTTGTTCTCCCATGCGGGCATCGTCTGCGCGGAACGGCCGTGCATCACGCCGGCCACCCCGACCGTGCCGACGGTCGCGCCGCCCGCGACCGCACCCGCCGAAATGTTGAAAAAATCGCGACGACTCGGCGCCGGCCGGCGACCGTTCTCATCCGCGGGTGG
>JAVBUK010000072.1:0-3442 GCA_031555345.1 Xanthobacteraceae bacterium
CGAAATGCGTGAAGACGTGCCGCACCGTGCCGGCGGGCCGATATTTTTCTCCGAGTGGCGGCGTCGCATCGACGACACCGACGGACGAAACCCAGGCGCTGCCCGGCACCTCGGTCATGCCGCCGAGCAGCCCGCGGGCCGGCCGCGTGCGCACCAGGACGAAGCCGTCCCGGCGCAACACCACGAACGCCGCGCCGCGACGCAGCCGCCGTTCCGGCTTCGCCGTCTTGCGGGGAAAGGTCGCGGCGTCGCCACGCGCGCGTGCCGCACAGGCCGCCGTCCACGGACACAGCGCGCAAGCCGGGTTCTGCGGCGTGCAGACCGTGGCGCCGAGATCCATCATCGCCTGGGCGAAATCGCCGGTCCGCGCCGGCGGCGTCAGCGCGACGGCGTGGGCGCGGATGGTCGGCCTGGCGGCGGGAAGTTGCTGTTCGACGGCGCAGAGCCGGGCGATCACCCGCTCGACATTGCCGTCGACCGGGGTCGCCCGGGCGTCGAAGGCGATCGCGGCGATCGCCGCCGCCGTGTAGGCGCCGATCCCGGGCAATTCGGCCAGCGCCGCTTCGCTGGTCGGAAATCGGCCCGCATGCCGCTCGTGCACCTGCTTGGCGCAGGCATGCAGGTTGCGGGCCCGCGCATAGTAGCCGAGTCCCGCCCACGCCTTGAGGACGTCGTCGAGGGGCGCCGCCGCCAGCGCGGCCACCTCGGGGAAGCGGGCGAGAAAGCGGTGGTAGAACGGCGCGACCGTCTTCACCGTGGTCTGCTGCAGCATGATTTCCGACAGCCAGACGCGGTATGGGTCGGCCGCCTCGCCGGGCGCCGCCCGCCAGGGCAGCCGGCGACGGTTGTCGTCGTACCAGGCGAGCAGATCCGCGGCGCGCGGTTGCGCCCGCCTGTTCCGCTTTGTCCCGCGCGCCGACGCTGCTAGACTCATGGCCCATCGATGTGGCAGAGCGCCGGGACGTGGACAAGCCCAACCATTCAAGACGATCCATCGCCCGGCCGATCGCCGATCTGGTCGGCCCCTGCGTGTCCAAGGCATTCGCCCGGCAGGGTTTCGGCGCGATCGAACTGGTCACCCACTGGGACGATATCGTCGGGACCGACGTCGCCGCCCTGGCCGAGCCGATCAGGCTGCAATGGGGGCGGCAGGCGCGCGACCAGGCGCCCGAGCCGGCCACGCTGGTGCTGCGGGTCGAGGGTCCCGCCGCAATCGAGATCCAGCATCTGGCCGGCATCATTCTGGAGCGGGTCAACCGCTTCTTCGGCTGGCAGGCGGTCGGCCGGATCGCCATCCGACAGGCACCGCTGCAGCGCCGGGGGCCGCGGCGCCGGGCGCCGCCACCGGACCCGGAGGCGGTGCGACGGGTGGCGGAGAGCCTGGCCGTCGAAGACGAGGCCCTGCGGGCGGCGTTGGGGCGGCTCGGCGCCGCGGTCAAGCGGCGGTGAGGGCCAACCGGGCGATCACACGCCCGTGACCGCCGGCCTCGCCGGCACCGCCCGACATTGCCACGGTTGCGCCGACACGCTAACCCGTTGGCCACGTCATCCTAACTCCAGGGGAATTTCCTTGCGCGCCACCCGCCGTACGTTCCTGCTCAGCGCCTCGAGCCTGGCCCTCGCCGCCCCCGTCCTGGGTGTGGGACTCGATCGTCCCGCCTCGGCCGAATCCTATCCGCTCGAGGAGCTCCTGAAACCGGGCCCGCTCGGCGACCAGATCCTGGGGGCCGACAATGCGCCCGTCACGGTGATCGAATATGCCTCGGTGACGTGCTCGCACTGCGCCCATTTCGCCGAGACCACCTTCCCCCAGCTCAAGGCGAAATACATCGACACCGGCAAGATGCGCTACATCTTCCGCGAATTTCCCTACGATCCGGTGGCGGCCGGCGCGTTCATGCTGGCGCGCTGCGCCCCCAAGGACAAGTTCTTCCCGATGATCGAGCTGCTGTTCAAGACCATGAACCAGTGGGCGGTGGAGCGGCCGCTCGCACCGCTGCTCGCCGTCGCCAAGCAGGCCGGCTTCACCGAGGACAGCTTCAAGGCGTGCCTGGCGAATCAGCAGGTGCTCGACGGTATCGAGTGGGCGCGCGACCGCGCCGCCAACAAGTTCAAGGTCGAGTCCACCCCGACCTTCTTCGTCAACGGCCAGAAGCTGTCCGGGGCGATGTCGATCGATGCATTCGACAAGGTCATCGAGCCTTATCTCAAGAGCTGACAAGGCTTTTCGCCTCCCGCGGGGCACCGGCGGCCGCTCCCGGCCGCCCCGGCCGGGTCAACAAGGTCTGGAAAACCCGCGCGCCCAGTTGCGCTGCCTGCCGGGCCCCTTCATTGTCCCGCGCGATGCGGCTGTACTCGACCCGCCGACTCGGCGCCGATCGGCGCCGGCGCGGGTATGCCTCGATCCTGTGCACAGCGTGCGCACACGTTCGAGTCGTCGGGCCGTTGACGGCTGCGTCGGTCCGCGGAGTGCGCGTTAAATGAAACTGACAAGACTACGTCTTCTGGGCTTCAAGTCGTTCGTCGAGCCGACCGATTTCCTCATCGAGCCCGGTCTGACCGGGGTCGTCGGCCCGAACGGTTGCGGCAAGTCCAATCTGGTCGAAGCGCTGCGCTGGGTGATGGGCGAGACGTCCTACAAATCCATGCGCGCGACCGACATGGAAGACGTCATTTTCTCCGGCAACAACGGCCGTCCGCAGCGCAACTCGGCCGAAGTCGGCATGGCGATCGACAACACCGACCGCACCGCGCCGGCACAGTTCAACGACGAGCAGGCGCTGGAGGTCACCCGCCGGATCGAACGCGACAAGGGGTCGACCTATCGCATCAACGGCCGCGAAGTGCGCGCCCGCGACGTGCAGATCCTGTTCGCCGACGCCTCGACCGGCTCGCGCTCGCCGGCCCTGGTCCACCAGGGCCGGATCGGCGAGATCATCCAGGCCAAGCCCGAGCAGCGCCGCCGCGTGCTCGAAGAGGCGGCCGGCATCTCCGGACTGCACGCCCGCCGCCACGAGGCCGAGCTGCGCCTGCGCGCGGCCGAACAGAACCTCGCGCGCCTCGAGGACGTGATCGGGCAGCTCGCCCAGCAGATCGACGCGCTCTAGCGTCAGGCGCGGCAGGCGGTGCGCTACCGCGCGGTGTCGGCCCAGGTGCGCAAGGTCGAGGCGCGGCTGGCGCACGTGCGCCACGTGACCGCGATGCAGGAACTCGCCGCCGCCGAGGAGGCCAAGAACCTCGCCGTCCGCGAGGTCGCGGCCCGCACCGGCGCGCAGGCGGAAGCCGCCAAGCTGCAGGCGATCGCCGCAACCGAGCTTCCGCCCCTGCGCGAAGCCGAGGCCCGCGCCGCGGCCGCCCTCCACCGCCTGGTGGTCGCCCGCGAGACGCTGGACCGCGAGGAAGCGCGCGCCAAGGCACGCCTGGCCGAGCTCGACCGCCAGCT
>JAVBUK010000387.1:0-5867 GCA_031555345.1 Xanthobacteraceae bacterium
CGCCGCGGCGGTCGCCCGCGCAAGCCGTGCGGGTGGGGCCGGCCGCCCGCAGGCGCCCGCCCCCGAAACAAAGCCGAGTATCGTCAACCTTTTGCGTCGCACGCCCAGGCGCGGATGACGCAATTCTTGCCGCCGAAGCCGTAGCACTGCCGCAGCGCGGCGTTCTGCGCCGGCCCCAGCCCGCGGGCGGTTGCGTAGCCATGCGCCCCGCACGGCTTGCCGCCGTCGATGGCGAAGGCCGCACAGCTCTTGCGAAATGTCAGCACCAGCTTGCATTGCCGGCCCGAGCACTTGGCCAGCGCCGAGGCCTGGGCTTTTGCCAAGCTGGCGAAGTCGAACGCGTACCCGTAGGCCGCACAGGCGCCGACCGCCATCGCGCCAGCGGCCTGCGCGGGCGGACCGATGACCGACGGCACGGCGAGCGCCGCCGCAAGCAGCAGAGCGGAACGCATCAGACCCCCTCCCAACAGCATGATCCCGAAAGAAAGTCCCGGTTTCGGCAGGTCCACCGACAGGCCGGAGCACGATGGCGAGACGAGGAACGTCGCCCTCTCCGGACAACGCCGACGCTAGGATGCAAAGATTGCCAGTTGATGAAGTGCCGGTCCAGCGACCCGTATGAGGCAATCCGCTGCGCCTCAACCGCATTCACGCCTTCACCGCTGCTCAGCCGCACGCCGTCCCGGCGCGCACGGCCTGCAGGGCCTCGGGCGTGTCGATGTCGGTGAGGGCCGCCGCGTCGGCGAGCGCGACCTCGACCACCGCCTCCGGATAGCCGCCGATCAGGTGGCGGGCGCCGACGTCACCGGTGACGGCGGCGAGATCGCCGAAAAAGCGGCGCGACCACACCACGGGATTGCCGCGCTGGCCGCCGACGGTCGGCACCACGATCAGCGCGCCCCGCTCCGGATCGAACGCGGCGGCCAGCCGGTCGATCAGGGCGGCGGAGACATCCGGCATGTCGCCCAGGCACACGACGGCACCGTCGACCTCCGGCGGCAGCGCCGCGATGCCGGCTCGCAGCGAGGTCGACAGCCCCGCGGCAAAATCCGGATTATGCACCGGCGTCACATCGAGGCCGCCGAGCGCGGCCGCCACCTGCTCGCACTGATGGCCGGTGACCACGATGACCGGCCGCGCCTGCGAGGCGAGCGCCTGCTCGGCCGCGATCCGCACCAGCGGCTTGCCGCCGATCTCGGCCAACAGCTTGTTCGGACCGCCCATGCGGGTCGAGCGCCCGGCGGCCAGCACCAGCGCGGCGATCCGGCGGCCGGGCGCCTCCTCGGCCTCGCGCGGCTGCGGCCGGGTGACGATTTCCATCAGCAGGCCGCCCACCCCCATGCCGGCGATGTCCCGGCGGCTGACCGGCAGCCCGCACAGCAGGCGCAACAGCACCCAGTCGAAGCCGTTTTCCCGCGGGCTGCGGGCACACCCCGGCGCGCCGAGCACCGGACGCCCGCCAACCTCCGCCACCAGCAGCAGGTTACCGGGATCGACCGGCATGCCGAAATGCTGCACCGTGCCGCCGGCCGCCTCGATCGCCGCCGGAACGACGTCGCGCCGGTCGGCGATCGCCGAGGCGCCGAACACCACGATCAGTTCGGCGCACTCGCGCGCCGCCGCAAGGGCCTCCGAGAGCGCGCCGACCTCGTGCTCCACCCGCCATTCGCCGACGATCCCGGCCCCCGCCGGCGCGAGCCGTTCGGCGGTCACCCGCAGGGTTTTTCCGATCACCTTGTCGGCAAATCCGGGAAGCCGTGTGTAAACGACCGCGACCTTGCGGACCCGATAGGGCGCGACCCGCAGCAGCGCGCTCGCCGCCGCGACCGCCCGGTCGCGGGCGGCACCGCTTACCTAGAACGGAATGAGTTTCACGGTCGCCAGCCTCGAGCCGGCGACCACCGGGGCGAACCCCGGCAGGGTCGCGATGGTGATGTCGGGATCGACTTCGTTGAGCCGGTCGACCGCCGCCTTGTCGACCACCAGGACGCCGGCCGCCTCGGCGAACAGGTTGGCGCGGCCGGTGAACGCCGGATCGGCCCGCACGCCCGCCCCGGCCACGGCGGCCGCGATATCGCCGGCCGCGATGTCCTCCGACACGTCACCGGGCTCGAGCCGCGCCACCGTGAGGGTCGAAACTCCCGCGGCCTCGAGTGCCGCCACCTCGTCCGGCCCCACCAGCGTGCCCTTGCGCAACACCAGGCCGGGCTGGCGGATCGCGTGGACGACGATCGCGCCCGCCGCCTCCGCGGGGGTGACCGCGCCGAACTTCATGCCGGTTGCTCCGCCGGTTCCGGCTTCTGGCGCAGCCGCGCGGTGATCTCGGCCATCACCGCGACCGCGATCTCGGGCGGCGACGCGGCGCCGATCGCCAGCCCGATCGGGGCATGGATGCGGGCGATCGCGGCGTCGCCGATCCCCTTCGCCTTCAGCCGCTCGACCCGCCGCGCGTGCGTCTTCCGCGAGCCCAGCGCGCCGATGTAAAAACAGTCGCGCGCCAGCGCGTGCTCGAGCGCCGGCTCGTCGATCTTGGGATCGTGGGTCAGCGCCGCCAGCGCCGTGTAGGCATCGACGGCCAGCGACGGCAACACCCGGTCCGGCCACTCGGCGATCACCGTGACGTCCGGGAACCGTTCCGGCGTCGCGAAGGCGGTGCGCGGATCGACGATCACCACGTCGTAACCCAGAAGCCTGGCGATCGGCGCCAGCGCCTGGCTGATATGCACCGCGCCGGTGATGATGAGCCGCGGCGGCGGCAGGTGCACGGCGACGAAAAAGCGGCCGTCGGGCGTCTCCTCCATGCCGCTCTTGCCGGCACGCAGCCGGCCCTCGAGCACCGCGCCGAGCGGATCGGCCGACGCGGCGGCCTCGCGTACCAGGCGCTGCGCGCCGCTTTCGAGCTCGGTGACGACCGCGACGGCGCGGCGCGCCGCCCGCTCGGCATTGAGTTCCGTCAGAAGGTCGACGCGCATGTCCGCTCACCTGTCGTACCGGGTCCAGACCAAACTCGGCGAGGTGGTCCGGAATCCCTATTCGTCATCGTCGCTGGACGCGGCACATTCCGCACAGCCGTTCCCGCTGCCCCGCGGCGACCCTACTCCACCCTCTCCACAAAAACCCGGATGCGACCGCCGCAGGACAGCCCGACCTTCCAGGCGGTCTCGTCGGCGACGCCGAACTCCAACAGCCGCGGTCGTCCGCTGGCGATCACGTCGACCGCCTCGGTGACCACCGCGCCCTCGACACAGCCCCCCGACACCGAACCGAGGAAGTTGCCCTCCTGGTCGATCACCAGGCTGGAGCCGACCGGCCGCGGCGCCGAGCCCCAGGTCTCGACCACGGTCGCCAGCGCCACGCCCCTGCCCTGGCGGCGCCAGTCCTCGGCGGCTTTGAGGATATCGTCGTCCCGTGCGAGCATCTTTGCGCCTCCGCCGGTTGGGGCACCCCGACCGAGGGTGCATCCCCCAGGATGGATCGCCGGGTCAAGTCCGGCAATGACGTTATGGGCGCAGCGCCGGCGTCACGCCATCCCACGCCTCCGGGCCGGCCCGCCGCGCGCCCCAGGGGCCCCTGGCCGGGAGCGCCGGACGCCCTGATTCACATCGGCAGGCAGTCCGAATTGTGAAAATGCACCCGGGTGGAGCAACCGATTCGTCACCAACCGGCTTTGCTGAAGCCGTGTCCGCCGGGCCGTTAAGGGATACCCGATAGCGCCACGCTATAGTCGCCGGACCGAACAGGGGGCTCATATGGCGACGACGACGTTCGGCAAACGCGGCGCGGCGGCACAACAGCGACCGATCCTGCGACCGGCCGCCACCATGGCGGCTCCCGCGGTGGTACTCGCTCCGCTGCCATCGGCCTCGGAATGGACCGATCAAGACGACAGATTTCTGGCCTCCCTCCCGTTTTTGACGGTCGGCCTGGTCGTGCTGTTGATGGTGGTGTTCGCGTTCGAGCACCGCTTCGCATTCGATACCGGCAAGGATGGCGCGATTGACGTACGCAGCCTGATTGCCTTGGGGGCCGAGAGCCGTGATCTGGTGCTCGGCAAGGGCGAGTGGTGGCGGCTCGGTCTCGCCCCACTGCTGCACGCCAGCGGCTCGCACTTGTTCGGAAACTGCATCGCGCTGGGCATCATCGGCATCCGCTTGGAGCCGCTGATCGGTCGGAGCTGGTTCCTGTTCATCTTTGTCGTGAGCGCGCTCGGCGGCGATGTCCTCTCGCTCGCATACAACGATCCAAGCATCCCGAGCGTCGGCGCATCCGGCGCCATCTGCGGGCTCGTCGGCGCGCTGTTCGTCACCAGTTTCAACGCCAATTCCGATCCGGAGCAACGGCGTGCGATGCGCAAGACGTCATTGTTCTTCGGCGTACCGGCGCTGCTGCCGCTGCTCTTCAGCGCTTCCAGCGAAGTCAACTATGCCTGCCATGCGGGCGGGGCGCTCGCGGGCGGCACGGTCAGCGCCGCCCTATGGACCGGCTGGTGGCACGACGCCGTTTCCGACAAGCACACGCGCTATGCCCGCCGGGCGGCGATTGCCGCCCTGGTTGCTTCGCTGCTCTGCACCGTGTTCGCGGCAAAGCACTATTCGACCGCCGCCGCGGCGGCAGCCAAGTACATTCCGGCTTCGGAAGTGCCGAAATCAGCAGAGGACGGCGCACGTCGTTCCGCCGAACTTCTCGCCCGCTATCCGACGGATCCGCGCACCCATCTCGCCCGTGCCGGTCATTTCATCGAGCAAGGACAGTACAGGGAAGCCGAATCCGCGCTGCGCACTGCCCGATCGCTCGCGGTCGCCGATAATGTCAACGCATCCGCGCGCCGCCAAATTGACATCCTGTTGGCCTTCGTCGTTCACGTGCAGGGTCGCAGCCAGGAGGCGAAGACGCTGGTCGCAGACATCTGTCGAGAAAATCAGCGGGACCCGCTGCGGAGCAAGCTGGCCGAGATGAAGTTGTGCGACTGAACCACCGGTAGCAGTCATCGGATGACGGCGCCGATGCACACCCGTCGTCCGCCCAGGCGAGCGTAATGACGCCGACGCCTCAACGAAGTCTGGAACGAGCCCCTTTCGACCGCCCTTGGCGGCGCCCGTGCGCGCCGGCCGTCTCCGACCTCGGGCGGGGTTGGCGGCGGGCGCGCGGCCCGCTATGCAGGAACCAGTGTCGTCTCGACATCCGCCAACGTCCGTCAGCGCTCCGCCTCATGTCCACACCGTCAAGTTCCACATCGTCGAACGCGGCGCCGCCGGAGTCATTCGGCGCGCCGCTGCTCGGCCCGCTGTTCTCCACCGCGGCGATGCGCGCCCTGGTCGACGACCGCGCCCGGGTGCAGCGCATGCTCGAGTTCGAGGCCGCGCTGGCGCGCGCCGCGGCGGACGTGGGGGTGATTCCCGCCTGGGCGGTCGACCCGATCGTCGCCGCCTGCCGGACCGAACGCTTCGACCTGGACGCGATCGCGGCGGCGGCACCCGCCGTCGGCAATATCCTGATTCCCCTGGTCGAGGCGCTGACCGCCGAGGTCGCCAAGGCCAGCCCCGCGGCGGCCGGCTATGTGCATTGGGGCGCCACCAGCCAGGACGTGATCGACACCGCGCTGGTGCTGGAGTTGCGCGCCGCGACCGAACTTCTGGTGGCTGATCTCGACCGGGCGATAGCCGGGTTACGGGCCCTGGCCGACCGCCACCGCAACACCGTGACCGCGGCGCGCACCTGGCTGCAACACGCCCTGCCCATGCCGTTCGGATTGAAGCTCGCCGGCTATGCGGCAGCGCTCGCCCGCGCACGTGACCGGCTCGTGCGCCTGCAGCACGAGGCCCTGGTGCTGCAATTCGGCGGCGCCGCCGGCACGCTGGCGGCCCTGG
>JAVBUK010000303.1:0-8159 GCA_031555345.1 Xanthobacteraceae bacterium
GCGGCGGCCCGGATGCCGCGCACCAGCACGCCGCTGGCGCTGAACGGCGAGGAGGCCAGCGCCTGTCCCTCGACGATCGGCGCGACAAACCGCACCCCCGGCACCTGCGACACCCGCCTCGCCACCGCGTCGAAGTCGGTCAGCGGCGATTCGAGCGGCTGGATCAGCAGATGGCCGTTGAGGCCGAGGATCTTGTCGAGCAGTTCCTGGCGGAACCCGTTCATCACCGCCATCACGATGATCAGCGTCGCCACCCCGAGCAGGATACCGAGAAACGAAAATCCGGCGATGACCGAGATGAATCCTTCCTTGCGCCGCGCCCGCAAGTAACGCAACGACAGCATCCACTCGAAGGATGCGAAGGGTCGGGTTCCGGTCGGCTCGCTCATCGTTGTGTTCCCCGCGCCCCCGATTCCATCAGATTCTGGCGGATGTGGGCCACCAGGATTTGCGCCATCCGGTCGACCGCGCACAGATTTATCGCCGCGAAACGCCCCTCCTCCGCTTCGCTCCAGCGGACCCGCGCGCTCGCTGTCGCCCTCCTCGCCCTGCGCGCTGTGCCTCACCCGGCGAGGCGGGCGATCGCCTCCTCCAGGCCGACCAGCTCACGGCTGCCATCGGCGCGGCGCTTGAGCTCGACCTTGCCTTCGGCGAGGCCCTTGGGCCCGACCACCACCTGCCACGGAATGCCGATCAGATCGGTGGTGGCGAATTTCGACCCGGGCCGCTCCGCGAGGTCGTGATAGAGCACATCGACATTACGGTCCAACAGCGCGCGGTAGATCTGTTCGCACGCCGCATCGGTGGCGCCGTCGCCCTGCTTGAGAGTCAACACCGCGACGCGGAACGGCGCGACGGATTCCGGCCACTTGATCCCGGCGTCGTCGTGGAACGCCTCGATGATCGCCGCCACCAGCCGCGACGGCCCGATGCCGTACGCCCCCATGTGAACCGGCCGCTCGACCCCGTCCCCACCGGCGACCACCGCCTTAATCGTCTCGGAATACTAGGTGCCGAAGAAGAAAATATGGCCGACCTCGATCCCGCGCGCCGACACTTGCGCAGCGGCCGGCAGCCTAGCGAAGGCGTCCGGTTCGTGCTTCTCGGAGGTTGCGGCGTAAAGCGACGTCCATGTGTCGACAATCGACTGCAAGCCCGCGACATCGTCGAAGTCGACGTCCGCTCCGGGAACCTGATAGCCCAGATAGTCCCGGTGGCAGTAGACCTCGCTCTCGCCGGTCTGCGCCAGGATGATGAACTCGTGGCTCAGCTCGCCGCCGATCGGACCCGTGTCGGCGACCATCGGGATCGCCTGCAACCCCAGCCGCGCAAAGGTGCGCAAGTAAGCCACGAACATCCGGTTGTAAGCGTGCTTGGCGCCCTCGAAGTCGAGGTCGAACGAATAGGCGTCCTTCATCAGGAACTCGCGCCCGCGCATCAGGCCGAAGCGCGGCCGCACCTCGTCACGGAACTTCCACTGGATGTGGTAGAGGTTGAGCGGAAGGTCCTTGTAGGAACGCACATAGGCACGGAAGATCTCGGTGACCATCTCCTCGTTGGTCGGACCGTACAGCACGTCGCGTTCGTGCCGATCCTGGATCCGCAGCATTTCCTTGCCGTAGTCGTCGTAGCGCCCGCTCTCCCGCCACAGATCGGCCGACTGAATGGTCGGCATCAGCATCTCGACCGCGCCGGAACGGTCCTGTTCCTCGCGCACGATGGCGCAAACCTTCTTCAGCACCCGCAACCCCAGCGGCAGGAACGCATAGATCCCCGCCGCCTCCTGGCGGATCATGCCCGCCCGCAACATCAGGCGGTGCGAGACGATTTCCGCCTCCTTCGGCGTTTCACGCAAGATCGGCAGGAAATAACGAGACAGGCGCATGGACTGACGGTCCGATTCGATGAATGGGAGGGACTGCAGGCGAGAGAAACCGGATCGACGGTGAAATTACAAGGCCCCTGCACCGGGACAGCGTTTGCCGGCATGACAGCGCCGCACCGATACCGCGAGTACGAGGACGCTGCTGCGCTGCGGCGAGCGCCCTGTTTGGGTTCGATTCGGGCGTGCCCACCCGCCCTTTCGGCGCCTTACGGCGCGTTCACGGCTCAAAACTTGCCGTCCGGTCATTCTGCCCGGCTCATTCTGCCCGGAAACAAGGCAAATCACTACTTTTTTACCGTCTTTCTCACGACCTCAAAACAAAATTGCTCGCAAACCGTGACAGTCAAAATTTTGGTGTATATATTTTTACCAGCCGTGATTTAGCGTACACTCGAAAACCGTACGCAGCTTGCGGGCCAAGACAAGTTTGCGATTTCGTTGCGACCCAGATCTCGTTGCGACCCAGGTCTCCGTACGACCTTGGTTTCTTTGCGGTCCAAGTCTCTTTGCGGTCCAAGTCTTGGGAGGAAGAGCGCATCCATGCGCGAGCCACCCCGAACGACGAAAACGTTTCGGGGAAAGCGCAACAGAACGGCGCCGGAATTTCGAGCAGGGCCTTGGCCCTGCTCGTTTTTTCTGGCTACGACGCGCGCAGCCCCCACAGGGTCGCCAGCCCATCCAGGGTCAAAACCCCCTCGGCGTGGAGCCAGTAGGCCGAACCGAACAGCACGGCCGACACCACGGTCGTCCAGGCGAGCTTGGCCTTGAGCGCAGGAACAGCTGGAGCGCCGGGATCCGTGCCCGGTTCGACCGGCCCGGTTTCGGCTTGGGAGCGAATACCGAACGGCAGGACCGCGAACAAAACGACCCACCACACCACGAAATAGATCGCCAGGATGGTGGTCCAGGACACGGAACGCTTATGCCTGCTCGACTTCGACCAGCGTGCCGTTGAAATCCTTCGGATGAAGGAACAGGACCGGTTTACCGTGCGCACCGATCTTCGGTTCGCCGTCGCCCAGCACGCGCGCGCCCTGCTTCTTGAGCTGATCACGCGCCGCGATGATGTCGGAAACCTCGTAACAGATATGGTGGATACCGCCGTCGGGGTTCTTCTCCAGGAACTTGGCGACCGGAGACTTGTCGCCCAACAGGCCCAGCAACTCGATCTTGGTGTTCGGGAGATTGACGAAAACGACGTTCACGCCATGCGCCGGCTGCGCCACGGGTGCGGAAACGTCGGCGCCGAGGGTTTCTTTGTAGAGTTTTGCGGCTGCTTCGAGGTTCGGCACCGCGATCGCGACATGGTTCAGGCGCCCGATCATCACATTTTCCTTTTTCACTGATAGTCCCGTGCGTCATATAGAAAACAACGCGCGACTATGCACCCCCGGGGAATCACGTTACCGGGATCCGGAACGCGCGTTCTGCTCCGGCCGTGTGATCACCGCCGACGTCGTCGACCACAATCCGTGCCACGGCACGCCCCGTCATACGACCAGCACGTGGGTCCGGCACTGCGGTTTCTTCCCCCACGCCTGGGTCACCGCGGCGCGGACCGCCCGCGTGACGGCCTCCTGCACGGCAAGGGGGTCGCGGCGTTTCGCTTTTGTGAGCTGTTCGACAGTGGACAGTGCCGCATCGAACGCAATGTTGGCGATCGTCTCACCGTCGGCGTCGGTCTCGGGAACTCCGATCAGTTCGACCTGCGGATCGGTCACCAGATTCCCCTTCGGGTCCAGCGCCAACGCGACCGAAACGACGCCGACGAAACTCAGCCGGCGGCGTTCGGCGACGGTGCGGGCGTCGGCACTGATCAGCAGGCGTCCATCCTTGTACAAGCGCCCCTGCGGAACCTCGTCGATGATTTCCGGTGTTCCTGGTGCCAGCCGGACGAGATCGCCGTTGCGACAGTTGACGATGACGGGCACGCCGAGCCGGGCCGCCAGGGCGGCATGCTCGGCCAGATGCAGCGCCTCGCCATGCACCGGGACGGAGATGCGCGGCTTCACCCAGCCGTAGAGGTCTTCCATTTCGCCCCGCCGCGGATGGCCCGACACATGCACCAAATGGGTGCGGTCGGTGATCACCTCGATGCCCTGCCGGATCAGGCCGTCGATCACCCGGTTCACCGCCTTCTCGTTGCCGGGGATCGTGCGCGAGGACAGGATGACGCGATCGCCACGGGTCAAGGTGACGTTCGGATGCTCGTCCTCGGCGATGCGCGCGAGCGCCGCGCGCGACTCGCCCTGGCTCCCGGTACACAGCGCGACGACCTTGTCCGGCGGCAAATAGCCGTAGACATCGGCCCCGCGGAACTCCGGCATACCGTCGAGATAGCCGGTCTCGCGCGCCACCTGGACGATCCGCTCCATCGCCCGGCCGACCAGAACCACCTCGCGGCCGCAGGCGCGCGCCGCTTCGGCGATGGCACGAATGCGCGCGACATGCGACGCAAAGGTCGAGACGGCGACACGGGCCGGCGCCTCGGCGATGAGCCGGGTGAGGACTTCGGCGACGTCCGCCTCGGAGGGCGAGCGGCCGTCGCGCACCGCATTGGTCGAGTCGCCGACCAGCGCCAGACAACCTTCCTGTCCCAGCGCCCGCAGCCTCGCCTCGTCGGTCGGCGGCCCGAGCGTCGGACTCGGATCGATCTTCCAGTCTCCGGTATGGAGAACCGGGCCGAGCGGCGTGCCGATGATCAGACTGTTCGATTCCGGGATCGAATGCGCGACCGGAACGAACTCGACCGTGAACGGACCGAGCGTGATGGTCGCGCCGGGCGGCACCACCTTGACCGGAATGGCCGGAGCGGTGGGATCCGCCGACCGTTTGGCTTCGAGCAGGGCCGCAGTGAACGGGGTCGCGTAGATCGGCACCCTGAGCCGCGGCCACAGGTCGATGATCGCCCCGAAATGGTCCTCGTGCGCGTGGGTCAGCACGATCCCGGCGAGATTCTTGCGCTCTTCGACCAGATAGCTGATGTCCGGCATGATCAGGTCGATGCCGGGCAGATCGTCGCCGCCGAAGGTGACGCCGAGGTCGACCGCCAGCCAGGTCCGCGACCGTTCGGTCCCGAAACCATAGATGGACAGATTCATGCCGATCTCGCCGACTCCGCCGAGCGGCGCATAGACCAGTTCGTCATTCGATTGAGGCATCACAGCATTGACAAATTCGCGACCGAGACCGTCGCGCGAAGGGAAAAACAGCGTTCTGTCGCCACTTAGCCAGACCTTCGTTCATTTAACAAGGTCCGAACGCGTGCTCGTACGGACACTTACCAATTGACGCCCGCAAACGGGCGGGAAGAATTGTTCACGAGGGCCTTTGCAACCTCCACGGTGCGCAAGGCGGCCGACGTGGCGGGACAACATATCCTCCCCGTCTCGCGGCCGGTTCGTATGTCACTCCCGGACAGGCCCCGTCGAACAATGATGCGCCTTATCGCGAGGCCATGTCCTGGTCGTCGCGCTGATTTGCCTTCCCTGATCGGCCCAAGGCCGCCCAGCCCGGGAGATGGTGAGCACATGTCGATCGCCACCGCCACAATCCACCGACACCGCATCACTTGAAGATCGCGTACTCCGCAAGATCTTCAAGCGTCTCATCGGTTTTCTGGTTGTTCTCTTCATTTTTTCCTTCCTCGGCCGGATCAACATCGGCTTCACCGCCCTGTCGATGAACAAGGAGCTCGGACTGACCGCGGCGCAGTTCGGCATCGCGAGCTCGGTCTTCTATGCCGGGTATGTGCTGCTCGAGATCCCGAGCAACATGATGCTGGCGAAATTCGGGGCGAGAACCTGGCTCGCCCGGATCGTGATCTCGTTCGGCCTCGCCTCGGCCGCGACCATGTTCGCCACCGGCCCGTGGAGCCTGTACGCCCTGCGCATGCTGGTGGGCGTTCACGCCGGAGACCGGAACCCATGCGCTGCGCCTGATGGCGAGCGGCCTGTTCGACAAGTACCCGGACCTGAACGTTGTCATCGGCCATCTCGGCGAAGGACTGCCGGCCTCGCTATGGCGCATCGATCACCGCATCAATGCCATGCCGGACGTCGGCATGCCGGCGAAGAAACCGCTGAGCGAGTATTTCCGGCGCAACTTCTACACCACGACCAGCGGCAACTTCTTCACCCCGACCCTGATGGGCGCGATCGCCTTCATGGGGGTCGACCGGGTCATGTTCTCGGTCGATTATCCGTTCGAGCATATGAGCGAGGCCGCGGCATGGTTCGACGGCCTGGATGTTCTTTCCCCCGACGACAAGGCGAAGATCGCGCGCGGCAACGCCGAGAAGCTGCTCAAGCTGGGCTGACAGCCCGGGCCGAGTCTGGTTTGCCATCCGCGCGATCCTGCTGATCGGCGGATGGCCCCGTTGCCGGCGCCGATCGGAAGCCGGCGGTTCCGGGCGACGGCTCGGCCGGATCCTGGTGCGATCGGATGGGCCCGGGTTCGCGCGCCTATTCCAGCGGGAATACGTCGCCGGCCGCCACTGCGGTCACGGTTCCGTCGGCCCGGGTCAGCAGGAGCCGACCGAACGCGTCCAGGTCGGTGAACTGTCCGACCAGTTCCGCGTTCTGCAGCCGGACCCGAATCTCCCGGCCGAGGCCCGCCGCGCGGGCGAGCCAGTCGTCGCGGATGGCCGCAAAACCCGCTCCCCGGTCCCATTGCGCCAGGCGGTCGAGCATGCCGCCGGACAATTGGGACAAGACCTCTTCCACGGTCACGGCGACGCTGTGCGCGGCCAGGTTGGTCGCGCGCAGCTCGGTATCCGCGGGATGGTGCCGGACGTTGACACCGATGCCGACCGCCACCGAAAGCGGTTTGCCCCCCTCGCCTTCGATCAGGATACCGGCGAGCTTGTCGCCGCCGCACAGCACGTCGTTGGGCCACTTCAGCGCCAGTTCGGACGCCAGCGCCGGGGCGCAGGCGGTGAGCGCGTCATGGACCGCCAGCGCCGCGACGAACGATATCTGGGCGGCGTGTTGGGGCGCCGCCGGATCGCTCAGCAGCAGGCTGGCGTACAGATTGCCCGGCGGCGAGACCCAGGTGCGGCCGCGCCGGCCCCGTCCGGCGCTCTGACTGAGCGCCGTGATCCACCGCGGCCCGCGCTCGCCCCCCCGCGCACAGGCCAGGGCTTCTGCGTTGGTGGAGGCGACCGCGTCGCAGATGGTGAGACCGACGCCGGCGGCGATGGCGCGCGCAGCGAGCTGCATGAGCGGTGCCGGTCAGAACAGCGACTTGGCCGCCGCCGCTGCGGCGTCGACCAGCGGCCCGGGCCAGACGAAGAACAGGATCACGAACAGACCCGCGACCGCGACCACCGTCCCGAGCTCGCCGCGCATCGGTTCGAACGCGGGGGCCGGTTCGTCGAAATACATCGTCTTGACGATGGCCAGATAATAGTAGGCTCCCACCACGCTGGCGAGCACGCCGATCACCGCGAGGGTGTACAGCCCCGCCTTCATCGCCGCGACGAACACGTAGAACTTGGCGAAGAACCCGGCGAGCGGCGGGATGCCGGCGAGCGAGAACAACAGCATGGCCAGGAAGAACGCCATCGCCGGTCTGGTGCGGGCGAGCCCGGCGAGATCCGCTATCTTCTCCACGGCGGCGCCGTCGCGCCGCATCGCCAGGATGCACGCGAAGGTGCCGAGCGTCATGGCGAGATAGATCGACAGATAGATCAGCACCGCCTGCACGCCCTCGCCGGTGCCGGCGGCGAGCCCGATCAGCGCGTAACCCATGTTGCCGATCGACGAATAGGCCATCAGCCGCTTGATGTTGGTCTGCCCGATCGCCGCGAACGCGCCGAGCACCATCGAGGCGATCGACACGAACACGATGATCTGCTGCCACTGGAAGGCGATTTCCGGGAACGCGGTGACGGCGGCGCGCACGAACACGGCGATCGCGGCGATTTTCGGCGCCGAGGCGAAGAAGGCGGTGACCGGCGTCGGCGCCCCCTCGTACACGTCGGGGGTCCACATGTGGAACGGCACCGCCGAAACCTTGAAGCACAGGCCCGCGAACAGGAACACCAGGCCGAACACCAGGCCGATACCGCCACCGGCCGCCGCCTTGGCGATGCCCGCGAACGAGACCGTGCCGGTGAACCCGTAGATCAGCGAGGCGCCGTACAACAGCATGCCCGACGACAGCGCGCCGAGGACGAAGTACTTGAGCCCCGCCTCGGTCGAGCGCGCGTTGTCGCGGTCGAAGGCGGCGATCACGTACAGCGCCAGGCTCATCAGTTCGAGCCCGAGATAGA
>JAVBUK010000490.1:0-9802 GCA_031555345.1 Xanthobacteraceae bacterium
ACAGGCACTTCCGGCGCTATGACGGTCTCGTATCACCCACTCGATTCCCGGAAGACCCTATTTTCAAATGCCCTGGCGCAGACGCCGGAGCACGGCGAGGCCCGGGTAGCCGTCGGCCGGGGTGAGGCCGGCCTTTTGCTGAAAGGCCCGCACCGCCACCATGGTGGCGGCGCCGACGCGGCCGTCGGTTCCCTTGGTGTCGAAGCCGAGCGCGGTCAGCCGGGTCTGGACCTCCTGGATTTCCGCCAGCGTCAGCGCGCGTTCGCTGCCCGGGAACGGCTTGACGAACGGGCCGCGTCCGGCGATGCGGTCGCCGAGATGGACGATCGCCAGGGTGTAGTTCATCGACGGGTTGTAGCTGCGCACGGCATAGAAGTTCGGGCCAAGCAGGAACGCCGGGCCGCCGTCGACCGGCACCCAGAGTCGCGCCGGCGCACTGGTGTGCGGGAACGGGTGCCCGTCGGCGCGCCGCACTCCGGCTGCATGCCAGGCGGCGTAGGGACGGGGCCGCGCGCGGCCGTGGTGGCCGGACGGCAGGGTGACTTCGTAGCCCCAGTGTTCGCCGCGACGATATTTGCCGCGGGTGACCAGAAAGCGTGCGGTCGAGGCGAGCGCGTCGTCCGGCTTGCCGAACGGCGAGACGCGGCCATCGCCGTCATAGTCGAAGCCGACGTTCAACCACACTTCGGGCATCCACTGGGTGTGCCCCATCGCGCCCGCCCATGAGCCGCGCATCTCGGCCGGCGTACTCCAGCCGCGTTCGATGATGCGCAGGGCATTGACCAGCTCCTGCTGCCAATAGGTCCGGCGACGCGGCTCGCCCCAGGCGAGCGCCGCGAGCGACGGGATCACCGGCCGCATGTGGTTTTTCTGCACCACCGGATCGCCATAGGCGGACTCGATACCCCAAAGGCCGAGGATGATCCGACGGTCGACGCCGAAATCCTTTTCGATGCGGGCGAGCAGCGGCGCGATCTCTTTGGCCTTTTGCCGCCCGGCGGCGATGCGCCAGTCGGAGACGCGGCGATTGAGGTACTGCCACAGCGCCTCGTTGAACTCGGGCTGGTTGCCGATCTGGTCGAACACGGCCATGTCCGGCTGCACGCCGGACATCACGCGGGTGTAGGTGGAATCCGATATCCCGGCAGCGCCCGCGCGCGCCCGGAACTCCTCGACCCATCGCCCGAATGGGCGCCTGTCCTGTGCCCACGCCGGGGTGAACACCATCGCGGCAGCACCGCCTGCCAGGAAGTTCCGCCGTGAAACCGGCGACAGGGCGGGCCGCGTCGGATTTGGCACAACAGACCTCAGCGCTTGACCCTCGTCCAGGTCTGGGTGTCGCATGCGGTTCCCATGCAGCCCTTCACCACCAGTTCGTTCGCGCCCGACGGCCGGATTGATCCCTCATACAGCAGTCCGTCGTCGGCGTTGTAGAACTTGCCCCCCCATGTGTTGGGAGGGTCCATCATTTCGATGAAGTTGATGGCGATCATGGTTCCGAGCAGCGGTTGACGGCGCTTGGCAGGATCGGGATTGCGCTCGTCCGTCAGTGGCTTGCCGGTGACGGGGTCGTTGGGGTTCTGCAGCCATACGAGGGTGCCGCAAAACCCCGGGCCGCACTTGGCGATCCGGACATGGGCATCGCCCTCCTGGACCAACCAGACGCCGCTCGGATCAGCCGCATGGGCCGGGGCGGTGAGGCCGACCGCCAGCATCAGAGCGGCGGCCGCGACGAATCGTTTCATCAGGAGATTCCCCTCAGGCTCGTGATCCGAGGACGGATTTATAGCGCTGGCGCGGACCTGTCGCCAGCCGGGCGGCGGCATCCATCAACCCGCAGAATGCGGCGCAAGAAGGTCGGAGGTGACCTGCCGTGCCGCCGCGGTTCGACGCAGGACCAGCGCGAATACGGTGATCATCGCCATGATCCCGAGGGGAAGCAGGGTCGCTTGTGCAATCGCGCGGGCCACCAGCGGCGCGAGCCACAGGCCGGCGAGGGCGGTTTTTTCGTAGGGTTCGAACCCGGTCGATTCTGCCCCGATTGCCATGAACGCGATGGCGGGGGCGAGGACCATCATGTCGTAATCGAGACAATAGGGCGTGGCGATCACGGCGCCGAGCAGAAGAGCGGCGGCTTTTTCGGCCTGGCCGACCCTCGCGCGCCACACCCAGACGACCGCCGCCGCCACCGCGATGGTGGTGGCGCCTTGAACCGCATAGGCCAACGGGACCGGACCGCCCCACATGCGCACCCAGGAGAAGACGCTCTGGATCTTCTCCCAGCCGGGGGCGCCCTGTTCGAGCACGGCCTGGGTGAATCGGCTGTTGGATGCGAAGGCGGCCCAAATCTCCAACCCGAACGCAAGGCTGGTCACCGCCACCAGGAGGATCACGGTCGCGGCGGCCGCGAACAGCGTGCGCCAGCGTCCGGTCGCCAGGAGCACGAGGGGGATCAGCAGGCCGAACTGCGGCTTGTAGGCGAGCAAGCCGAGCAGGACGCCGGCCACGACCGGCCGCCGGTCGAGCAGCAGGAGGCCCCCGGCGAACAGGGTGGCGGTGAGAAAGCCGTTGTGGCCGTGGCCCAGGTTGACGAAGACGGCCGGAAAACCGAGGGCGAGCAGGATCCACAACCGGTCGGTAGTGAATGCGCCGACATTCGCGGCGGCCGACGGACCGGTGCGCAGAACGGCGCCCATGGTCAGGAGATAGAGCGCAAGGGTCGTGCTCTGCCAGACCGCGAGCGCAACGAGGTAGGGCATGGTCGCCAGCATGGCGGCGACGAACAGGAAGAACGGAGGGTAGAGCCAACCGTAGAACGGGGTCGAGGCGCCGAAGATGTCCTGCTCGCGCGCGTGCTGCCGGGTGGTGTCGAACGGGGCGTCGGCATGGCCTTCCAGAACGTAGGTGCCGGCGGCGTAGACGTTCGAGAAATCGGTGCCGATCGGGCGATCCTGGTAGTCGTTGATGCCGTTGGCGGTTGCGAGGAGGTAGACAATCGACGCGATCGAGATCAACAGGGTTGCGCCGGCCCATAGCCGCATGCGGTCGCGGGTCAGCCAAGCGCCGGTGCGCATCGTTTCGAGAAGAGCTGGCATGGGTACTCCTTCGCCAGCCTATCAGCATGCGTCTTAAGAGAGCGTTGCGGCCGTCGGATGGTGGGATGAGAGAGCCGTCGGCCGGTGCCGGCGCACATCGGCGGTCCGCCTCATCGGTCTCCGGCTCGATGGATCGCACCGCGATCGGCGGACGGCGGCGGTGCCGAGATCGAGTCGGTGATTGGCTTCGACAAAATCCAGCCGTTTCGGACAACGGATCGGCCGGGTTTCGGACCGGAGACTTATGCCACGGGTTCCTCTCCCCGGCGGGACCGGGGAGAGGACAGGTCTCGGCGGCCGGTCAGGCTGCCGGTTTGGCACGCGCCTTGAAGAACTTGAGCGCAACGTCGGGGAACGACGCATAGGACAGGACGTCCTCCCGCGAGGCGTTCGGGAAGCCTTCGTCGGCCAGCTTCTGGGTCAACGTCGACAACTGCGGCGGGATGTCGTCGGCCGGCCGATGGTCGAGGTGCTCCATGTTGGCGATGACGCCCTTGAGCGGTTCGAGGATCGGTGCCGGCGTGCGGCCGTAGGCGCCGCGCGCCAGGTCCTTGATCTCCTTCGAGACGACCTTGTAGCGGCCGCAGATCACGTTGAACGCCGCCATCGAGCCGATGATCTGGCTGGTCGGGGTGACCAGCGGCGGAAAGCCGACCTCGGCGCGCACCCGCGGCATCTCCTCGATCAGCTCGGGATACTTGTCGGCCTTGCCCTGCTCCTTCATCTGATTCAGGAAGTTCGACAGCATGCCGCCGGGGATCTGGAACTTGAGGACCTTGGTGTCGATGTCGATCGCGGTGTTCAGCTTGAACGCCTCCGCGAGGTTCTTCTTCACGCCGCGGAAATAGTCGGCGATCGGATAGAGCTTCTCCTTGTCGATCCCGGTCGAGCGCTCGTGGCGCTCGAACGCCGCGACCATCGGCTCGGTGGCTGGCTGCGAGGTGCCGAGCGCGAACGGCGACAGCGCGCAGTCGATGATGTCGACCCCGGCCTCGGCGGCCTTGAGGTAGCTCATCGATCCCATGCCGGAGGTGTAGTGGGTGTGGATGTTGATCGGGATCTTGATCTCGGCCTTCAGCGCCTTGACCAATTCATAGGCGTCGTAAGGTGCGATCAGTCCGGCCATGTCCTTGACACAGATGGAATCCGAACCGAGTTCGACGAGGTCCCTGGCGACCTTCACGAAGGCCTCGTTGGTGTGATAGGGGCTCAGCGTGTAGACGAAGGCCCCCTGGACGTGTGCGCCGGCCTTCTTCGCCGCGCGCATCGACGTCTCGAGATTGCGCACGTCGTTGAGGGCGTCGAAGATGCGGATGATGCCGATGCCGTTGTTGACGGCGCGGTCGACGAACTCGGTCACGACATCGTCGGCATAGTGGTTGTAACCGAGCACGTTCTGGCCGCGCAAAAGCATCTGCAGCGGGGTCTTCTTGCAGTATTTCTTGAGCGTGCGCAGGCGTTCCCACGGATCCTCGTCGAGAAAGCGCAGACAGGAGTCGAACGTCGCGCCGCCCCACGCCTCCAGCGCGTGGTAGCCGATGTCGTCCAACTGCTCGAGCATCGGAAGCATGTCGGAAATGCGCATGCGGGTCGCGGCAAGCGACTGGTGACCGTCCCGCAGGACGGTCTCGACGATCTTCAGAGAGGATTTCGTGGACACGGTGCAAATCCTGCTGTTGCTGGCAAAAACCCAGCACAAATTACAGCATATCGGCGTCGTGAAAAAGCGAATTGCCGCCGTCGCCGTGCAGCGATGCGAATTTGATCTCCCGGAATTCTACCCAGAACTGAGTACCCGATCTGCCTGCGAGAAGTCGCGCCGAGTCGGGCTGCCCGGTCCGCCCGAAGGGCGCGCGGCCGGGCGTTTGCGCGATTGCTTGGCGTCTGCGGCACCGACGAGAACGCGATCACGGAATCGCCGCGGCAACCGCGGATATGACGACGGCCGTGACGGCATCGGGGTGGCGGTGATCGAAATCAATCAAACCAGCACTGAAGACGGCTAATCAATCGTGCATGTCCTATGTGCGGCGTTTCAGGCGTTCGGATGAACGGCGGGCGCGGGCGGCCGGAAGGCGTGACCCGGCGAGGCCGGTGGGCTGGATCGCGATCGCGTTCATCGCGACGCTGCTGGTCGTCGGATTGTCTATGTGATCCCGCCGACGCACGGCGGTCGGCAGTGCGGCGGTCGGCGCGGGGCCTGACGTTTGTGCTCGACGCCGTCTTGAAATCACGCATGGCCGCACCACGTCTCTCATAGCCCGCGGCGTCGTGCTCCGGGCGGTCGAACCGAAAACGAGGAGGCGAATGACTCCACCGGGCCAGTATCGCCGCGATGATCGCCTCGGCAACGTTTGGGCGGTGGCGTAGCGGCAACCACAAACGGCGCCTGCGGGAGCGGTCTATCGGGCTGCAAGCAGTGAGGCAAGGCCCGGCGTGACCCCTCCCGTGCGCGTGTGACAGAGAGTCGCGCGTGACCGAGCCCCCGTCGAGCAACGGCCGGATACGGCGGCGAATGTCGGTTCGAGGGGCGGTGGGTCAGCGCCGTTTCGCGCTGGTGGCGGGCGCGCTGGTGGGTGGACAGTCGTAATCGAACTCCCAAACCGCAGAACGAATTTCCACTGGATTGCCGAGGCTGCAACCGCGGCCGTTGCGCTGCCCGAGCAGGGCCGCCGCGGCCCGTTCGAAACGGTCCCGGGTCGGGACGGAATCACCGAGCCCGAGGGTCAACCCTTGGCGGATGCTGATGTTCATGGCCGACCGAAACGCCGGCTGGACCATGACCTTCGATTTGACGGGATGGATCCACACCTCGTAGGTCTCCGACAGGCTGGTGCCGATGTCGACCGGCCCGTGGTCGGCATTGGCATATTCCTGGCCGAACGATTCCATCGGAGGCGCGGCGGCGCAACCGCCGACCACGGCGGCGGCGACATAGGCGGCAATGACTGTCAGACGCATGGCAGGCCAGCCATTCGATCCTCGCGGACGAGTGATGCTCGCGGATGAGCGATGCGCGCGGGTGGTCCGGCGCTCGACCAGGGACGTGAATTGAGCCCGGGAGCCAGTTTGCCCGGATGCCGCACGGAAGCCGACTTGCGGAGCCTTGCACGGATGGCGCCCTGCACGCAGGGGGTTTGAATTCGGCGAGGGCGACGCCGTCACCGTGCGGGACCGTCTGCGCGGCGCCATCGGGTTATTCCGCGGCCTTGCATTCCTTGAGCACCACGCCGCGTTCGGACAGGCGGTATACGCGGCCGGCCATTGTCACGCTCTGGTTCGGGTTGAAATCGGAGAGCTTGCCCACGTCGAGGCGGGGCAGCACGCAGATGATCTGAACGGGTCCCTTTTCGCGATCCGACAGCACCACGTTCGGGGTCATGTATCGGCTCATGCCGGTGGACAGCACGACGCCGCGGACCCGCACGGTCTTGCCCAAATACCGCGCTTCGGCCGCACTGTGGTCGTCCGCAAAGGCTTGTCGCAGGTCGTGTGACGCAACGATGGCCTGCTCCGCGCCGGTTGCGGGCAATCCCGCCAGCAGGACACAACCCAGGGTCAAGGCTCCTGGAATCGTTCGCATACCGCCTCCTTTGCGGCCTTTTGCCAGCCGCGCCGATGGAGAGTGGACGTCGGTTTGTCGCTCTTGCGCGAAAGATTGGCGCGCTCCAGGGGACTTGAACCGATGTCGCCACCGTGAAACGGCCGTGTTGATTGTTGCAAATTTGAAAAACGCAGCAATATCAATCTGTTCCGACAACAAAACCGACACCGAAGTCGTTGTTCTGAACAAAAGCGCCTCCCGCCGGCTGGCAGCCTAATCCGCGGCACCAACGTGACGCCATCCGTTTCACTCCGAGGTGTTGCCTGTCGATGGAGGCCTCGAGATTCGTCGCGGGCTCTCGCAAGGGCAGGCGGGCGGTCATGCCAGCGGTGCGAACGCGCCGACACCGCGACCCGGGGCGGTCCGCGACCGGCGACGACATTCAAGCCGTTGATAAAAAACATGTAATCTGAGTGGCGCCGAACCCGGTCGGCGCCTGGGCTGTTTCAACGCGCCAGCGCCCGGAAGGCTTGTTGTTGTTTTGCCCGGTCCGTCGACAAAATCAAGTTATTGAAATCGTTGATGAATTTCTCGTGGACGGCCCAGGTTTGGGCTGCGGCGTGGTTTCGCGTCGGTTTGGCGCGCCAGACAACGCACCAATTCGCGTTGCGTTGGTCCAACATGCAACAACAAGTCATTGAAATCATTGGCGCGCCCTACGGGACTCGAACCCGTGTTTCCGCCGTGAAAGGGCGGCGTCCTAGACCGCTAGACGAAGGGCGCACGATCGGTGCGCCGCAAGGGCACCGAAAAGCGGGGCGAGATATAAAGAGCTTTGCTCCCAGGAGCAAGTGAACGGGAACAAGTGAACAGCGCCGGATCGCGACGAACGGGTCGGGGGCCGGCGGCCGATCCGCCCGCGGGTGCCTCCGGCACACGAAGCGCTCCGGCCAACGGCCGGCGATGGCGTGTTGGCCGATCCGCCCGGGGCCGCCGACCGGAGGGCTCCGCCTTCCGGGCCGGTCCATCGCCAAAGGACCGCCGCGGGCGACGCCGACCGCCCGTGTTTTTCACCAATGGCCCGTGTTCTTCATGGAAGCCCACGGCTCCTGCGGGGGCAGGGCGGCGCCCTTCTGCAGGAATTCGATCGAATGCCGGTCGGGCGAGCGCACGAATGCCATCTGGCCGTCACGCGGTGGCCGGTTGATGGTTACCCCCGCTTTCATCAGCCTGTCGCAGGTGGCGTAGATGTCGTCGACCTCGAAGGCGAGATGGCCGAAGTGGCGCGCCTCGCCATAGTCCTCGGTATCCCAGTTGTAGGTGAGCTCAACCAAAGGTTGCTCGCGTCGGCCGTCGCGACGGCTCGCCTCGACCAGCGGCAGGTCGTTCGGCGCGGCCAGGTACACGAGCGTGTAGCGGTTCTTCTCATCCACCCGCCGCTGGACTTCGGTCAGCCCCAGCTTGGCGCAGTAGAAATCGAGGGCGGCGTCGAGGTCGCGGACGCGCAGCATGGTGTGAAGAAATCTCATGATGCCTCGGATCGGGTTCAGGACTTGGTTTCGGGCGTGGTCTTGGGCGTGGTCTTGGGGCCTGGCTGCAGGCCCCAGTTTCACCTTGAGCCGACGGCCGGCTTCTGCGAGACTCACTATATGCTCGCTCCGGACCGAGAGACAGCCGTCGCCGGCCTGCGTGACCTCATCGAAACGTCGCGCGTGGTCGTGCCGTTCACGGGGGCGGGCATTTCGACCGAGTGCGGCATTCCCGACTTCCGGTCGCCCGGCGGTATTTGGACCAAGAACAAGCCGGTCTGGTTCGACGACTTCCTGTCCAGCCAGGAGATGCGAGACGAGGCGTGGCGCCGCCGCTTCGCCATGGAGGTGCAGTTTCGCACCGCCCGGCCGGGCCGCGGGCATCTGGCGCTCGCCAGCCTCTATCGCTGCGGCAAGGTGCCGGCCATCATCACCCAGAACATCGACAACCTCCACCAAGTGTCTGGTTTCGAGCCGGATGACGTCGTCGAGCTGCACGGCAATACGACCTACGCACTCTGCCTCGACTGCGGCCTGCGTTATGAGCTGGCGTGGGTGATGGCCCGGTTCACGGCCACCGGCCACGCACCCGACTGTCCGACCTGCAAGGGCCACATCAAGACCGCGACGGTTTCCTTCGGTCAGGCCATGCCCGAGGAGGCGATGCAGCGTGCCGAAGAGCTCACCGGTCGGTGTGACCTGTTCCTGGCGATCGGCTCCTCGCTGGTGGTCTGGCCGGCCGCGGGTTTCCCGTTGAAGGCCAAGCAATGCGGTGCGCGGCTTGCCATCATCAATCGCGACGCGACCGAGATGGATCACTTGGCGGATCTCGTCGTCCGCGACGACATCGGTCACGTCCTCGAACAAGTCCTCGAACAGGGCCCGGGCCGAGTCCTCGCGCCGATCGTGACCACCTGAGCCCCCCGCGCCGGTGGTCGGTTCACTCCTCTGTGATCAATTTGCACCGCTTGTTGTCGATTTGCACAGGTCAAACGGACCGATTGCCGGCGAAAATCATTTTATCCTTTTCCGGTAACGGTGGGATGTTATCTTTACAACAGAGAGATTCGTCGAAGCGCCCGCAAGAGGCGCCAGAAGTACGGCTGTATGCGTCGTGGCGGACGGAATGGGGCCGAAGGGCCCGCTGACATTTGAAGAGCTTCGACCGGAGTCGTTCGGCGACCTCGGTGACGGCACTGCGGCGTCCGTCATCGAGGTCTCGGGCGTCATCAAATGGTTCGATGTCTCAAAGGGCTATGGGTTCATCGTACCCGATGACGGCGAGGCCGACGTGCTGTTGCACGTGACCTGTCTGCGCCGCGACGGCTATCAGACCGCGCACGAAGGTGCGCGGGTCGTCTGTGAGGCATTACAGCGTCCGCGCGGGCTGCAGGCGTTCCGCATCATTTCGATGGACGAATCGACGGCGGTCCATCCGGCGCAGATGCCGCCGCTGCGCACGCACGTCACCGTGACGCCGACCAGCGGGCTCGAACGGGCCCAGGTCAAGTGGTTCAACCGGTTGCGCGGCTTCGGATTTCTGACCTGCGGCGAGGGCACGCCGGACGTCTTCGTCCACATGGAGACGCTGCGGCGTTTCGGCCTCACCGAACTGCGCCCCGGCCAGACCGTGC
>JAVBUK010000080.1:0-3621 GCA_031555345.1 Xanthobacteraceae bacterium
CGCTGCAGTCATCCCGATTCCCTCGCCGCTCGAAGCGGATTCCGACGCACCAAGCACGGCCATCCAGTGACTTGTGCATAACCAAAATAATCTGCGTATTCCAGGCGCTATCGACCTTTGTGGGGCTGGTTACCGCGGCAGTGTTGCAGGAATGCCGCAATTCCGGAACTTGGGGTGTAAACAGAGCGTAAACGCTTGGCGGATCATCGCGCTTGTTGTTGGCGGGTGGCTACGTAAAAATACCTAATAGGCAAAAATGGTAACTAAAAACCTAATATTCTGCCATCAAACTAAGCATTTATACATAATGAATGCGCAGGGCCTCCTCAACCTGTGCGGCTTCCACTAAAGTTGATTCGAGGGTCGGCTGTTCCTCCGCGGCGGACGGATGTCACGCAGGGGCCCGATCAGGGGGCACGGTTTCGAACCCGATTCGCCACCGAGCGTGGCGAAGGAAAGCGCCGCCCGGTACGGGACCGGTTGGTGGCGACGACGGCAAGAAGCGGAGCAGGCCATGAGTAAGCCTCAGGAAGAGCCGCCTTTCAAAAAGGAATACGCGGCGGAGACCGAGGATCTCGAGCGGAAGTACCAGAAGATCGGGATTGCGGCCGTACTGGCGGCCGTGCGGTATCAACATCAAGATCCTGGGCCTGAGAAAGTCGAGCATCCGACGGAACGCAAGCCAGCTTGATTTGGTCGGACCGCTGGGCATCCGAAAGGCTGTGTCGACGGAGCGGAAGGTCCGTTCTGCAGGCGGGTTCGCATTGTGTCGGCCGGGCGCCGTGACCGGCCGGGCGGCGTATGCAACAAGTTGATTTTATTGCAACAAAATCGTATTCGCAAAACCCCGGCGCAAGCACCCCGCCGGCTGCCGCGGCCTGCAGGGATGGCGTCTTTGCAGGCCTCGGGCATGCGCCATGGCGTCGCAAGATGCCGCGTCGCAAGATGCGGCGCCGCGCAGCCCACCGCGCGTCGGCCCGCCGACCCGGGTTCTGGTGCGGCGTCCATCCGCCGACCACCAACGCGATCGACGAACGGTGCCTCGGGGCCGCCGGCTATACGTGCTGGCCGCCGTTGATGTGGATCTCGGCGCCGGTCACGTAGGAGGCCGTGTCGACGCACAGCACGTAGATGATCTTCGCCACCTCGTCGGGGGTGCCGAGCCGTTGCAGCGGAATCTGCGCCACGATCTTCTCGGTTCCGGGCGACAGGATCGCGGTATCGATCTCGCCCGGGGCGATCGCGTTCACCCGAATGCCGCGGTGGCCGAAGTCGGAAGCCATCTCACGGGTGAGCGAAGCCAGCGCCGCCTTCGAGGTCGCGTAGGCGGCACCGGCGAACGGATGCACGCGCGATCCCGCGATCGACGTGACGTTGACGACCGAACCCCGGGCGGCCTCGAGTTCGTTCACCAGGCCGCGCGCGAGCATGATGGGCGCGAAGAAATTGACCTGGAACACGTGCTGCCAGGTGTCGTAACCGGTATCGATGGTGCCCAGCCGCCCGCCGCCTTCGGACTTGGGCGAAATGCCCGCATTGTTGACCAGTGCATGCAGTTGGCCGTCCGGCAGCCGGCTCCTGATCTCCTCGATCGCCGTCAGCGTATCCTCCGGATCGGCGAGATCGACCTGGATGTGGTCCTCCGGGCCGCCGGCCCATGGACAGTTTTCGGGGAAAGCGTGGCGCGAGCAGGTGATCACGCGCCATCCGGCGGCGGAAAAACGCTTGACCGTGGCATGACCGATGCCGCGGCTGGCGCCGGTCAGCAGCAGAATCCGCGCCGGCTGGTTGGTGGGAGGCGGCGTATACGGCATCACATCCTCGCGCGATCAGGGGCACGGTGGTGGACCGCGACGACCGGAATCCGGTCCCCAAGGTGCCGGGTGGTGCGATGGCTCATGGATACAGACGCGTCTTGGACCATGTCGCGTCGACCTCCTCGCGACGGAACTCCACCCGGTCGTGCAGTCGGAACGGCCGATCCTGCCAGAACTCGATGACCTGCGGGACGACGCGGTACCCGATCCAGAACGGCGGGCGCGGCACCGGTCCGATCGCGTAGCGGGCGGTGTAGAAGGCGACCGCCTTCTCGAACGCCAGCCGGCTCTCGAGCGCGGAGGACTGTTTGCTCGCCCAGGCGCCGATCTGCGACAAGCGGGCGCGGGAGGCGAAATAGGCGTCCGATTCGGCGTCCGGCAGGATGTCCACGGTTCCGCGCACGCGCACCTGACGCTTGAGCGCCGGCCAATGGAACGACAGCGCCGCCTTCGGGGTCGCGGCCAATTCTCGCCCCTTTTGGCTGGTTTCGTTCGAATAGAAAACGAAACCGCGGGCATCGAACCCTTTCAGGAGCACCATCCGGACATTGGGCATGCCGTCGCGATCGACCGTGGCGACCGCCATGGCGTTGGCTTCCGCCTCTTCGGCCAACGCCGCCTGTTCGAACCAGGCTGCGAACAGGCGTAATGGCTCGTCTGCGGCCGTAAAATCACCACTCGTTAACCAGCTCGGGTGTTCTATTGGCGCAGGGTCTGTCATTTCAGAGGTGGCTCAGTTGGGCGGCCGGAACTTGATCGCGCTCGCAGGATGCTCACCTTATAGAGGAAGCCCGGTCGTTCGCCTATGGCGGCGGGCGCGGGGCGGCCTCCTGCTGGTTGCCGTCCTCGCATCGGCATTGCCGGTCGCCGGGTGCAGCTTTTCCTACCAGTTGGGATCGCTGTTCGGAAACGACGAAAGCAAGCCGGAATATACCAGCTCGGTCGCGCCGAAGCCGAGCGGGACGCCCGCGTCCGTGGACATGGCCGAACCCGATCTGGCCTACGCCAAGGCGGCGGCGGTCGAGGTCGTCATGCGGGGCGGTCAGTCCAAGAGCGCATCGTGGGAGAATCCCCGCACCGGCGCGCGCGGAACAGTGACGCCGATCGCCACCGCGTATGCGGCCGAAGGTACCACTTGTCGGGACTTCCTGGCGAGCTATGTGCGCCAGGGAGCCGAGGCTTGGCTCGAGGGCGCCGCGTGTCGCTCCGACGGCAAGTGGGTGGTCCGCCACCTGCGCCCGTGGAAGCGGACGTAATCGGCCGGCCTCGCCGCCCGCAGGTTTGTTCCACATTGCGAAGCAGCGGGCCGCGCCCCACATTCGACACGAATGCGGCCGGGCGATCCGGCAGAAATTGGAGCTTGGACCATGCGCAACCCCTATGAAGTCCTGGGGGTGCAGCGATCGGCCGATGCTGCGGCCATCAAGAGCGCTTTTCGGCGGCACGCCAAGAAACTGCACCCCGACGCCAACAAAAATGATCCGAAGGCGGCGTCGCGCTTCGCCGAACTCAATACCGCTTACGAGATCATCGGCGACGAGACCAAGCGCAAGGCGTTCGACCGCGGCGAGATCGATGCCGAGGGCAAGCCCCGGTTCCAGGGGTTCGAGGGTTTCGGCGCCCAGCCGCGTGGCGTAATGGGCGGCGACGGCGCCACGTTCGAAACCTTCACCTGGGGGCCCGACGGCGGCGTGCATCGCTCGGGCGGCCGCGGGCCTGGCGGCGGCGGCATCGACGAGATTCTCAAGGGCATGTTTGGCGGCCGGCGCGGCGCGCAGTTCGAGCCGGAAGATTTTGCCGAGCC
>JAVBUK010000405.1:0-6035 GCA_031555345.1 Xanthobacteraceae bacterium
AAGATCCTGGCGCCGCACCAGAAGATCATCAAGATCGTGGTCTCCGAAGCCGGCGCCTCGGTCTATTCCGCATCGGAGTTCGCCTCGCAGGAATTGCCCGAGCTCGACGTGACCCTGCGCGGCGCGGTGTCGATCGCGCGGCGGCTGCAGGATCCGCTCGCCGAGCTGGTGAAGATCGACCCGAAATCGATCGGCGTCGGCCAGTATCAGCACGACCTGTCCGAGTTCAAGCTGTCGCGCTCGCTCGACGCCGTGGTCGAGGACTGCGTCAACGCGGTCGGCGTCGACGTCAACACCGCCTCGGCTCCGCTGCTCGCCCGGGTGTCCGGCATCGGTTCCGGGCTCGCGCAGAACATCGTCGTCCACCGCGACGCCAACGGCCCGTTCAAGACCCGCAAGGACTTGAAAAGCGTGCCGCGGCTCGGCCCCAAGGCGTTCGAGCAGTGCGCCGGATTCCTGCGCATTGCCGGCGGCGACGATCCGCTCGACGCCTCGGGCGTCCATCCGGAATCGTATCCAGTGGTGCGGCGGATCCTGGCGGCGACCAAGAGCGACATCAAGGCGCTGATCGGCAACGCCGAGACGTTGCGCGGCCTCAAACCGAAGGATTTCGCCGACGAGACGTTCGGGCTGCCGACCGTCACCGATATCCTGCGCGAACTGGAGAAGCCGGGCCGCGACCCGCGTCCCGCCTTCAAGGCGGCCGTGTTCAAGGAGGGCGTCGAGACCATCGGTGATCTCCAACCCGGCATGATCCTGGAGGGCACCGTCACCAACGTGGCGGCGTTCGGCGCCTTTGTCGACATCGGCGTGCATCAGGACGGGCTGGTGCATGTGTCGGCCATGTCGAAAACCTTCGTCAAAGACCCGCGCGACGTCGCCAAGCCGGGCGATATCGTCCGCGTCAAGGTGTTGGACGTCGACGTGCCGCGCAAGCGCATCGCGCTGACGCTTCGGCTGGATGACGAGATCGCCAGCCCGGCCGACCGCCGCTCGGCACCGTCGGCCGGACCACGCCAGGTCCGCAGCAGCGCGCCGGCCAAGCCGGCACGCGGCGCCGACGCGGGAGGCGGCGCGCTGGCGGATGCCCTGCGGCGCGCCGGTTTTGCCAACCCGCAGGACGGCGGTGGCGCCAAGCGGCGGTAGCCTACGATTCCGAAAGCAGAATCCCGGCACGAAGACGATTCCTCGTCCTGGCGGGGGCGCGAAGCGGCCGTCCCGAAGGACGAGGCCGTGGCGGCGAAGGATAGGGCCTCATGGTTCGGGACCCGCGACTTCGCCGCGTTCCTCATCATGAGGATTGTGGGCGGAGTTCGGCCGATGATGAGCGCAAGCCCGCAACGGCCTCAGCCGACCAGTTCGGCTTCGCGCGCGGCCTGAAGGGCCGCCGGAAACGCGCGCTCGAACAGGTCGAGATCCTCCGGCCGGCCGCAGCCGACGCGGATCGCGCGGTCGAGCGGCGCCACCCCCGGCATGCGCACGAACAGGTCGCGGCCGATCAATTCGTCGAGCACTCGCCGCGCCAAGCCGCCGTCGCCGCCGCAGTCGACGGCGACGAAATTGGTCGCCGACGGCAAAGCCGCCAGCCCGTTGGCGGCGGCGATGGCGCCGATCCGCGCCCGCGCCGTCGCCACTTCGCCGCGGATCCAGGCGATGTGGCCGGGATCGCCGATCGCCGCCAGCGCCCCGGCCTGCGAGATCCGGCTGATGCCGAAATGATTGCGGATCTTGTCGAAGGCCTTGACCAGCGAGGACTCGCCGATGGCGTAGCCGATGCGAATGCCCGCCAGCCCATGCGCCTTGGAGAACGTGCGCAACCGCAACACCTGCGGGTTGCCGACATCGATCGGCGGCGAAATGTTTTCCGGAGCGAATTCGGTATAGGCTTCGTCGAGCAGCAACAGGCTACCGGGCGGCAAGTCGGCCGCTATCTGGGTCACCACGTCGGCGCCCCACCAGGTGCCCATCGGATTGTCGGGATTGGCCAGATAAACCAGCGGCGCCCGTTCGCGTCGGGCGGCGGCGAGGAGAGCCTCCGGGTCTTCGCGGTCGTCACGATACGGCACCGTCACCAGCCGGCCGCCGAAGCCCGCGACATGATAATTGAACGTCGGATAGGCACCGTGTGAGGTAACCACGGGCGTGCCTGGTTCAACGAACAGCCGCACCGCCAGCCCCAGAATGCCGTCGATGCCCTCTCCCACCATCACGTTGTCCGGCCGCACCCCATGGGCCGCCGCGATCGCGCGCTTGAGTTCGTAATTCTCGGGATCGCAATACATCCACGCCTCGGCCGCCGCCGCCGCCATCGCGGCAACCGCGCGGGGCGACGGCCCGAACACATTCTCGTTGGCGCCGATGCGCGCCCGAAACCGCCGCTGCCGCGCCCGCTCCTGTGTTTCGGGCCCCACGAACGGAACCGTGGCGGGCAGGCTTTCGACCAGGGCCGTCAACCGGGCTGCAGACATCTTATCGATCCGAGCTGTTTTGCGTTCGGCCTGCGTGTCGCAGATCGAAGGGGGCTTTGGCAAGCCGGGCCGTTCCCGGATCTCGGCCGGAGGGCGGCGGGCTCCGTTTCAATCGATGGTCAAGCCGATCCCGCCAGATCGATTATTCTATGCTGTGCGGCCCTCCCGGGACGCTTGTGTCGAGTACCGATGCCCGCGTGGGATTTCATTTCGATCGCGATTCTTGTTGCGTGCTCGCCCGCAACCGCGTGAATTTTTCACTTGACGCCGTGGCCGCAATGTTCATCATTGCCCGCGTACACGGCGTGTCGTCGTGTGCCGCGGTGATTTGACCAGCAGCTTGCGCCGCGAAACCAAACGCTAAAGCGCCCACGACCTCGCGATCGGTTTCGCGGTTCATGGGTGGCGCCGGACGAGGTGCATAATTCCCATGATGTGTTGTCGCAAACCGTGATCGGTCGGCGCGCAGGCGCCATCCCGGCATTCCCGTGAATCCGACGCGCTGCTTGGCGTAATGTTCGCTTTGCAGCAGCATGGAGTTTTTGATGAACGCGCCCACCTCGCCGGCGGCGTGGTCAGCCGTGGCTGCACCCGCACGCGCCGCGCGACCCACGGTGATACGCCTCGACGCCGTCACCAAGGCGTTCCGACCGCGTGCCGAAGCGCCCGCCGTGACCGCCCTCGATGCCATCGATCTCGATATCGCCGAGGGAGAAATCGTCGGCATCATCGGCCGCAGCGGTGCCGGCAAATCAACCCTGGTGCGATTGATCAACGGCCTGGAAAAGCCGACCGGCGGCCGGGTCGTCGTCGCCGGCGTGACGCTGTCCGAACTGCCGGAAAGCCAGGCGCGACGCGCGCGCAGTTCGATCGGCATGGTGTTCCAGCATTTCAATCTGATGTCGTCGCGGACGGCCGCCGGCAACATCGCGCTGCCGCTCGAGATCGCCGGCGCCGACAAGGAAGCGATCCCCCGGCGGGTCGACGAACTGCTCGCGCTGGTCGGCCTGGCGGCCGAGCGCGACCGTTATCCGTCGGAATTGTCGGGCGGGCAGAAGCAGCGCGTCGGCATCGCCCGCGCCCTCGCCGCCCGACCCAAAGTGCTGCTGTGCGACGAGGCGACGTCGGCGCTCGATCCCGAGACCACCCGCCAGATCCTGGCGCTGATCGCCCGCATTCGCGACGAAATCGGCATCACCGTCGTGCTGGTCACCCACGACATGGCGGCCGTGAAGGCGATCGCCGATCGCGTCGCGGTGATCGATGGCGGCCGCCTGGTCGAGCAGGGGACGGCGTTCGACGTGTTCGCCCATCCACGCCATCCCGCGACGCGCCGACTGGTCAGCGCGGTCGCCGGCGTCGCCATCCCCGAGGATCTGCAGGCGCGCCTCGCCCCTGCCCCGGTCGCCGGCGGCCAGGCCATCCTGCGCGTGGTGTTTTCCGGCCCCTCCGCATCGGAACCGGTGCTGACCCGGATCGCCAAGCTGACCGCCACCGACATCAACATCCACGCCGCCCAGGTCGAGACCCTCGCCGGCCGGCCGTTCGGAACCATCATCGTCGCGGTGCCGTCCGCGTTCGCGGTGCTGGGCGCGGTCCAGGCCGCACTGCAACAGCTCGATTTGGCCTCCGAGGTGCTCGGCTATGTCGCCTGAACTCGTCAACCAGCTCGTCACCGCCACCGGGCAGACGTTCTACATGGTAACTGCCTCCACCCTGCTCGGGACCCTGTTCGGGATGCCGATCGGGGCGTTCCTCGCCACCAGCAAGCGCGGCGAGATCTTCGCGGCGCCGGCCGCCAATGCGATCGTCGGCGCGATCGTCAACGCCACCCGCTCGACCCCGTTCATCATCCTGGTCGTCGCCATCGTTCCGTTCACGCGCCTGATCGCCGGCACATCGATCGGGACGACCGCCGCGATCGTTCCGTTGACGGTCGCGGCGACCCCGTTCATCGCCCGGATCGTCGAGAGCGCGATCCGCGAAGTCGACCCCGGCCTCACCGAGGCGGCGCGCGCGATGGGCGCGACGCCGCTGCAGATCCTGCGGAAGGTCCTGATCCCGGAATCGTTTCCCTCGATCACCCTCGGACTGACGCTCGCCGTGGTCAGCCTGATCGGCTTCTCGGCGATGGTCGGCGCGGTCGGCGGCGGCGGCCTGGGCGATCTCGGCATCCGTTACGGCTATCAGCGGTTCATGCCCGAGGTGATGGCGATCGTCGTCGTCGTGCTGATCGCCCTGGTCCAATCGGTCCAGTCGCTGGGCGACACCCTCGCCCGCCGGCTCGACCGTCGCAACCGGCCGGCCTGACGATCGTTCCACCAACCGCCGTCCCGGCGTTGGGGCGGGCGAATCAATTCCCGTCATCGGTCATCCCACGAAGGAAAACGCCATGAAGAAGAGCTTGATCGCCATCGCCGTCGCGACGCTGATCGCCGCGCCGGCCACCGCCCAGACGCTGCGCGTCGGCGTCACCGCCGGGCCGCATGCACAGATCCTCGAGCAGGTCGTCCCGGAGGCCAAGAAACTCGGACTCGACGTCAAAGTGGTCGAGTTCACCGACTACGTCATCCCCAACCAGGCGCTGGCCGGTGGCGAGATCGAGATCAACTCGTTCCAGCACGAACCCTATCTCAAGAACCAGCTCGCCAAGACCGACTGGAAGCTGATCACCGTCGCCAACACGATCACGTCGCCGATGGGCGTCTATTCGACCCGGTACAAGAGCTTCGCCGACCTCCCCGCCGGCGCCACGGTGGCGATCCAGAACGACCCGAGCAACGGCGCCCGCGCGCTGCAACTGCTCGCCGACAACGGCATCGTCAGACTGCGCGACGGCGCCGGGGTCACCGCCGGGATCGTCGACATCATCGACAACCCGAAGAAGCTGAAATTCGTTGAACTCGACGCCGCCCAGCTGCCACGGTCGCTGCCCGACGTCGACGCCGCCGCCGTCAACAACAACTACGCGGTCCAGGCCGGGCTCAATCCCGCCCGCGATGCCATCGTCAAGGAAAAGAACGAAGGCCCGTGGGTGAACATCCTCGCGGTGCGCGCGCAGGACAAGGACAAGCCCTGGGTAAAGCTGTTCATCCAGGCGTATCAGTCGCCACCGGTCAAGCAGTTCATCGCCGACCAGTTCAGGGGCGCCTATGTCGCCGCATGGTAGGCACGGCGCGGACTTGGCAGAAATACCGGATCAGCCGGATCGCCGCTCACGAGCGCCGCGCGGCTCCGCGTCGGTCCGTCCCGCCTTTCCCAGCAGGGCGCAGGCCGACGCGGCGACGACCAGGGCAAAACCGAGCAAGTCGAGTGGCGTGGGAAGCTCGCCCAGCATCGGCACCGAGGTGACGACGCCGATCACCGGAACGCTGACGATGCCGAGCGCCGCCGTGCTGGCGGGCAGACGGGTGATGACGTCGAACCATATCGCGTTGGCGAAGCCGACCGCCACGATTCCGGTGTACAGGACCGCCAGCGCGGCGCCGGCCCCGATCGGCCACGCCGGCGGCCTGGGTTCGAATACCGGAGCGAGAGCGAGAATGACCACCAAGGCGACGGCCAGTT
>JAVBUK010000162.1:0-3133 GCA_031555345.1 Xanthobacteraceae bacterium
CGCCACATCCCCGTTCGGATAGGACAGCCTGACATAGGCGCCGTCATAGATGCGCGTGACGCCAACTTGCGCGCGTGCGGCCGAGATCAACTGTTCGGCTTTCGATTCCGGTGCACGAGGCGGCGCAGCTTGCGACCGTGCCGAGCCCGCGGGAATCGCCGTCAACGGACACGTGAACAATAGCGCGACAAGAATTCGGCAAACCACCACGGTCTTCTCCGTCAGCAATGCCACGATCACGCCCGACCGACGTCGAATCAGACCGGGTCATCGGTTGCGGTCCCGATAGCTATGAGACCAAGCTCGTGGTTGGCAACCGCCGCCGGTGCGCCGCCGCGCGGCGCAGCTTTTGTGCGAGCTGTTCCGGCCAGCGCCGCGCGCTGTGAATCCCGTCCGCGATCCGTCGGCGCAATTCCGCAATACCCTTGCGGCGTAAGATCAGCAGAACTCCAATGCCCAGACCGTGTCGGCGGGGTCTCGATCCGTCTCTGCGTGGTCACCGCTTCGTTTCGCCCACCTGATGATTCCGAACCCGGCGATCAGATAACGACCGGTAGCCACCCTGCACCACCAGGGCGGTCGATATCATCGGGTTCCATTCGCCGAGACGGAAAAACCCAATCACCAAGACGAAAGCCGCCTCGGGCAGGCTGGTCAGGGCGTGAAGCACGCAGAGCTAGCCGGAAAATTTGACAAGAAGTCGACGGATCTCGCGCGGTTGCGGCATTCTTGAACTATGGCTGGTGGCCTTGACAAATTCCGGTGGCGACGCCGGACCTTCGGAGCCGACACGGCAGGCCGGGTTCATGTCGCGTGCCGGCCCCGTGTCGTCATGTCGTGCGACATGACCGCGTCGCGGCCACGATGTCGGCGGGAACGCGAGCTCCGATGCACGGGACCCGTCTCACCGCCGTTTTCTCACCCGGATGTGGCAGTCGCGCTGCGAATCGTCTTCCAGGTCGATACCCAAATATTCCATGACTTGGCGCTGGAGGATGGAGGTCGAGGGGAAATCGCCGAACGAGACCCCTCCTTGTCTGACGGCGGCACGTGCCGCCTTGTGCGCCTGCAGATGAGCCGGTGTCCTGAAGGTGGCTGCGGCGGTGTCGAGGCGTGCATCCATGCTGTTGGGGCAGCCGCCGGTTCCCGGCCTGCAGAAGGCCATGGCATGCCAAGCCTGACTGTAGTCGTTCACCGCGGTGACAAAATTCCTCTTCACCGAGGCACTGCAGGGTGAGGATTCATAGGCCTTCGAGGCCTTCAGCAAGGCCTGACGAAGCCGTTCCCGCTCGGCGTCGTGGTCGCTCTGCGGCGTCCTGGAATCCTTCTTGCTCTCGCGAGCCGCTTGTTCGACGCGCTGTTCGAATGTCGGAATTCTCGGATCCGGTTTCAACGGCACGCTGCCGCCGGCCGTGACCTGAAAGCCTTTGTTCGCCCATGAAAAGCCGCCGAAACCCAACACGAACATGCCGATGGCGAGGAGCGCGAACCGAAAGGTGCTCATGGATGGTGGTCTCTTGGTTTCTCGTCCACGCGGTTGAACCATGGTCCCGCTGATAAAGCCTGAACCGGGCGCCGGGATGAATGCAACAGAGTGAATGCAAGGTATATCCGTCGGCGGGTGTCCTTCGTCGTGTTCGATGCGGGGCGGCGCCGATACGGACGCCTGGGCACGGCCGAGGCGGGCCGGGAGGCCGTGACGAGCACGGCGATCAGATTGCCGCCGCCATGGCAATAGCCGTGAACAGCCGGGGCACCGTCAGCCCCGGCGTATCCGGGGCGGTTGCCCGCGGCCATCGGTTTTCTCACGATCCGGTTGCCGGTATAGGAAGCGCGTCGGTTTCGCGCGCACGCCGAGCGGCAGGCGATCCTGTGTGCGGCCTCAGGAGAACGCATGATGTCCGAACAGCGCTCCGCCCTTCCCGGTGTCTCCCACGACCGTTTGCGTGACTTCGCCGCGGCGGTGTATGTCCGCGCCGGAATGCGGGGGCAGGACGCGCAGCTGGCCGCCGATTCGCTGGTGCAGGCCGACCTGTGGGGGCATCAGTCGCACGGGGTGATGCGGCTGTCGTGGTACGCCGCACGCCTCGAGGCGGGCGTCTGCGATCCGGCGGCCACGCCCGAGCTGGTCCCCGATGCCGGCGCGATCGCGGTGATCGACGGCCGCGATGCCATGGGCCAGATCGGCGCCGCGCGCGCCGCCGCCGAGGCGGTCCGTCGCGCCAAGCAGCACGGCATCGGCGCCGTCGGGGTGCGGCACTCGAACCATTTCGGCACCGCGATGTACTTCACCCTGATGGCCGCACGGGAGGGCTGTGTCGGCTTCCTGTCGACCAACGCCAGCCCGTCGATGGCGCCGTGGGGAGGGCGCAAGAAGCTGGTCGGCAACAATCCGTGGTCGTGGGCGGCGCCGGCCGGGCGGCATGCCCCGATGGTGCTCGATATCGCCAACACGGGTGTGGCGCGCGGCAAGATCTACCTCGCCCGACAGAAGGGCGTGGCGATTCCGGAGGGCTGGGCGCTCACCGCCGACGGCAGGCCGACCACCGATCCCGCCGAGGCCGTCGGGGGCATCATCCTGCCGATGGCACAACACAAGGGTTACGCGGTCGCGGTGATCATGGACATGCTCTCGGGGGTGCTCACCGGCAGCGCGTTCGGCCCCGGTGTGTTCGGCCCCTACCAGCAGGACCACCGCAGCGGTGCCGGCCACTTCATGATCGCGCTCGATATCGCCAAGTTCCAGCCGCTCGATGCGTTCAACGCCCGCATGGAGGAGATGATCGCCGGCCTCAAGGCGGTGCCTCTCGCGGAAGGCTTCGAAGAGATACTTTATCCGGGCGAGCTCGAGGCGCGCAGTGACGCCGGCAACCGGCGCAGCGGCCTCGCGCTGCCGCACGACACCCTTACGGATCTCGAAAAGTTGGCCGACCGGTGGGGGCTCAGGGACGAACTGCCGTTTGACGCGCCCTCCGCTTGACCGCCTGATCCGCGGACGGCGCCGTTCCCGCGCCGGGAGTGGCTCCGGCCAAGACCAGTAGAGACTGAGAAGGATCTGATATTCCGATGCCCACCTACGCGATAGTCGAGACAGGCGGCAAGCAGTACCGCGCCGAGAAGGGCGGTTTCCTGC
>JAVBUK010000380.1:0-6691 GCA_031555345.1 Xanthobacteraceae bacterium
TGCCTCGCCGCCCGCGGGTTTTCGGTATCCTGAATCGGCGCCGACCCGTCCCGTCCCCGAAGCCTCGGGGCCGGAATCGGAAATCCGGGACCCTGACCGAGACCCCGGGACCCGGGGTTGAAGCCGCGGCTGTTGCAGCGATGCAAATGCGTCGCTCGCCCGACCCGGTGACTTCACCTTCCGTTATGATGGTTGACCAGCTATCGTTGGGACTCTATCGAATCCCGGGGGGTCGAGGGCGACGAATCTCCAGGAGTCAGGGGCGATTATGCGGGGCCGCGCAGGCTCTTTCCTGGCGACGGTGGCGGTCTTTATTCTGTCGACGAGCGCCTATGGCCAGGTTGTTCCGCCGAGCGAGCAGGCCGGGCGGGAGCGCGAGCGCTTTGTCCAGCCCGCGCCCCCCCAGGCGCGGCTCGGTGGACCGGCCATCGTCCTGCCGAGCACCGAGGCGCCGAGCGGCGCCAGTGAGATCCGCATCACGCCGCGCGACTTCTGCCTCCGCGGCGGGACCGTCTACTCCACCGACCAGTTGCGTCCGCTCTACGCCGACCTGATCGGTCGGAGCGTGCCGCTGCAGGCGGTCTACGATCTCGCCAAGCGGATCACCGCCAAGTACGGCAACGACGGCTACGTGTTGTCGCGCGCGATCGTGCCGCCGCAGCAGTTCTCGCCCCACGGCGCGGTGCCGTGCCTGCAGATCGTCGAGGGCCATGTCGAACGGGTGGAGTGGCCGGCCGCTCTGACGCGCTACCGCGACTTCTTCACCTACTATGCGGCGAAGATCACCGCCGAGCGGCCGGTCAACGTGCGCACCATCGAGCGCTATCTGCTGCTCGCCGGCGACCTGCCGGGGTTGAAGTTCGCCACCAGCCTGAAGCCGTCGCCGACCACGCAGGGCGCCTCGGTCCTGGTGGTCGAACTCGCGGAAAAGCCGTTCGACGCGTTCGGTCGCGTCGACAACCGCGGCACGTCGGCGCGCGGGCCGGTGCAGTTCATGCTGTCGGGGGCGGTGAACAACCTGGCGGGGGCGCACGAGTCGTTCAACCTGACCTGGGCTTCGGCGACCCGGCTGCAGGAACTGCAGTACTACGCGGTCGGATATCGCCAGGTGCTCACGCCGGAAGGCCTGTGGGTGTTCGCCAACGCCAGCCACGGCCCCAGCCGTCCCGGCACCTATCCGCTGACCTCGATCGATTACACGAGCCTGAGCGACGTCTTCGAGGCCGGCGTCGCGGCGCCGGTGGTCCGGACGCGCGAGAAGAACCTGACGATCACCGGCCTGCTGTTCTCCAGCGACAGCACCTCGGACTGGATGTTCGGTCCCTACAACATCGACCGGCTGCGCGGCCTGCGTTTCAAGCTCGACGCCGACTATGCCGACGCCTGGCTCGGGATCAACCAGCTCAACCTCGTGTACAGCCAGGGGATCGAGGGGCTGGGATCGACCCCGCGGGACGATGTCTACGCCTCCCGCATCGGCGGCCGGCCCGACTTCGGCAAGATCGAGGTGTCGGTGAGTCGCACGCAGGTTCTGCCGGCGCGCTTTTCGCTGTTCGCGTCGGTCTACGGGCAGTATGCGCTGACGCGCCTGCTGGCGCCCGAGCAGTGCGGCTACGGCGGCCGGTTCTACGGCCGCGCATTCGACCCTTCGCAGATCCTGGCCGACCATTGTGTGGCGGCAATCGGCGAACTGCGCTACGACCTGCCGTCGGGGGCGCCGCAACTCAGCCAGCTCCAGCTCTACGTCTTTTCCGACTACGGCAAGCTGTGGCGCGGCCTGGGAACCTACGATCCGGTGAGCTACCTGCCGCAGACCAGCGACCAGGCCGCATCCGCCGGCGCCGGCCTGCGCATCGGTTGGCTCAACCGGCTGAGTGCCGATCTGCAGGTCGCCAAAGCGATCGAAGGCCCGCGTGACGATACGCGGTTCTTTTTCGTCCTGGCCGCTCGGTACTAGGGGAGGCTCGATGACACGGCTGCGCAGCCCCTTCCTGGCCCGCTTCGCCCCGACCGCGCTCGGCCTGGCGATCACGCTCGGCTTGGGATCCATGCCCGGTTCGTCGCCGGCCGATGCCGGTCCGGACGGCGGCTCGGTCGCCGCCGGCAGCGCCGGGATCCGGCAGCAGGGCGCTGTGACGACCATCACCCAGTCAACCGACCGGGCGATGATCAACTGGCGATCGTTCAATCTCGGGGCCGGCGAAACCGTCCGGTTCATCCAGCCGAGCGCGACGTCCATCACCGCCAACCGGGTGGTGGGCGGTGATGGACCCTCGTCGATCTACGGCACGCTGACGGCCAACGGCCGCGTGTTCCTGATCAATCCCGAAGGCGTGCTGTTCGGCTACGGCGCGGTGATCGACACGGCAGGGTTCCTCGCCACCACGCACGACATCAAGAACGACGACTTCATGAACGCGAAAAACGGGTTCGCGTTCACGATCCCGGGCAACCCGTCGGCGTCGATCGTCAATCTCGGCACCATCACGGCGACCAGCGGCGGCATCGCCGCGCTGGTTGCGCCGGGCGTGCGCAATGCGGGCACCATCACCGCCGACCTGGGCAAGGTCGCCCTGGTCTCGGGCAACGGGTTCACCCTCGATCTCTACGGCGACAAGCTGATCACCCTGCAGGTGGGCGACCAGATCGCCTCGCAGGTGAAGGACGTGGCCACCGGGAAGACGCTCGACGCCCTGGTGAAGAACGAGGGCGTGTTGCGGGCGAACGGCGGGCGGGTCGAGCTCTCCGCCGCGGCGGCGCGGCAGGTGGTCGACGCCGTGATCAACACCACCGGCGTGATCGAGGCGAACACGGTCGGGACCCGGAACGGCATGATCGTGCTCGGCGCGGCGACCGCGGCCAGCAAGGGCGCCGGCATGCCGGCGCAGACCGTGAAGGTTTCCGGCAGGGTCTCGGCTGCGGGCAAGAACGCGGGCGAGAAGGGCGGCAAGGTCCAGATCGCCGGGGAGAACATCGCGCTTGCCGGGGCGACGATCGACGCCTCCGGCCGCGCCGGCGGGGGCCGTGTCGTGGTCGGCGGCGACGTCGGCGGCGGCAACGGCAACGCGGCGGTCGCGGCCCTGCCGCAGGCGGCGCTGGAGACCACGCCGGTGCCGACCGCCGCGACTGTCAGCGTCGACACCGCCACGCTGATCGACGTCTCCGCCAGGGACGCTGGCAGCGGCGGCAAGCTGGTGGTGTGGTCGGATGTTTCGACCAGCTTCTCCGGTACGTTCCAGGCGCGCGGCGGGAACGCCGGTGGCGATGGCGGCTTTGCCGAGATCTCAAGCAAGGGCCATCTTTCGTACAATGGTGTCGGCGACCTGCGGGCGCCGGCCGGCGGGTTCGGCACGCTGTTGCTCGATCCCTACGATATCACGATCAGCGTCGCCCCGGATTCCTCGATCGTGAGCGGCGGGACGTTCAGCCCGACGGCGACCTCGAACCTCAATATCGATACGCTGCAAGACGCGCTTGCGAACGGCAACGTCGTGGTGACGACCGGCGCCACGGGCAGCCCGGGCGGCGATCAGGGCAACATCACCCTCCTGGCGCCGCTGAACTGGACGGCGGCGACGTCGCTGACGCTGCATGCCGCCAACGACATCGCGCTCAACGCCGCGGTCGATGCCCCGAACGGCGGCTTGGCGCTGTGGGCAGGAAACGCGATCAGCGCGCCGGCGGCGGTGAATGTCGGGACGTTCACCCTGCAGCACGGCAACTGGAGCCAGGTCTCCGCGACCGGGCTTCCGGGATTCGCGGCGACCGACTTCCGGATCGCCGGGGGCTCGTTCCTGCGCGCGCTCGGCGGCGACGGATCGGGCGCCACGCCCTACCGGATCGCGGATTCGTACGGGCTGCAGGGCATCGGCAGCAGTCCGCTGCTGTCGGCAACGAACTACGTTCTGGCGAACGATATCGACGCGGGCGGCACGGCGAACTGGAACGCCGGGGCCGGGTTCATTTCGATCGGCGCGGCCGCCGGGCCGTTCACCGGCTCTCTCGACGGCCAGGGTCATGCGATCACCGGGCTGACGATCGGGCCGAACGGCGGGCCGGCGAACCCGATCGGTTTGTTCGCGACGATCGGCGCCGGCGGTCGCGTGCAGGGCCTGACGCTTCGGAACGTGTCCGTGGCGGCGGATGCCAGCGGTCGGGCGGTCGGCGCGCTGGCGGGGGTGAACCAGGGCACGGTCAGCAACGTGTCGGTCGAGAGCGCAGGCGTCCGCAGTATCGTCGCCGGCGGGCAGGGGGCGTTCGCCGGCGGTCTGATCGGGCGGAACTCCGGCCTGGTCTCGAACGTGTCGGCGGACGTCGACATCACGGTCGGGGCGAACGGAATCGCCGGCGGGCTGGCGGGAGCGAACGCCGGCACCATCGACGGAGCGTCGGCGTCCGGCGCCGTCGGCTCGCGGTCGACCGACCTGCTGACCGCCGGTGGTCTGGTCGGCATCAACACCGGCGGGATCTCGAACGCGCAGGCCCACGGCAATGTGAGCGCGGGCGACGGCGGCATCGTCGGCGGCCTGGTCGGGCGCAACCGCGGCAGCCTGGACAGCGGTGTTGTCGACTACGGCATGGGCCAACTCGTCGCCGTGGCCGGCACCGGGAACGTCAGCGTCGGCAATGACGGCTTCGCCGGTGGGCTGGTGGGCGTGCAGGACCAGAGCGGATCGATCCAGTCGGGATATTCGCTGGGTGCGGTGACCGGCCAGGGCACCAACAGCGTGCTCGGTGGGCTGGTGGGCAGCAATGCGGGTTGGATTGCCGGCGGGTCCCACGGGTTGCCAGCCAGCGCCCCCGGTCCGGCGGTCGCGGGCGGAGGGGTCGTCGGAGGGTCCAAGATCCTCATCGGCGGCCTTGTCGGGAACAATGCCGCCGTGGCGGGCGATGCGCTGTCCGGTTTGGTCCAGAACGCGTACGTCAATTCGGCGGTGACCGGGACCGGGACCGGCAACACGGTCGGCGGGCTGGTCGGCTCCAACAGCGGAACGATCGACGGCGGCACGGTATCGGCCAACGTGGCGAGTGGCGCCACCAGCATGGTCGGGCCAGTCGTCGGCGTCCTCAGCGGCGCCGGGTCGATCGCCAATATCACTTTTGCGGGGACATGGCTGCAGCCGCCGACACCGATTGGCGCCCAACTCGTGTCGAACAAGACGGCCGATCCGAGCGCCGACAATTCGATCAGCCTCGACTCGCCCGGGATGTCGGACGGCGGGCAGGACGACGACGGGCAGGGTAACGGTAAAGGGCGGGGCAAAGGGCGCGGCAAAGGCAAGGGCCGCGGCGGCGGCAACTCGCCGGCGTCTGCCGCACCGCCTCCCGGATCGGGAATCGGCCGCACCCCGGACGAGCAGCGCCTCAGCGGCGCGCCGCCGACCGGCGAGATGCGCTTCGTCCCGGGTGAGGTGGTGGTCCAGATATCCAAGGCGGTGTCGCCCGATCGCATCGCGGCGGCGGCTCGAGCGCTCGGCTTGGCGGTGATCGATTCGCGTTCGCTCGATGCCGCCGGCCGGACCATCTATCGGTTTGCGGTCGGCCGCGACCGGAGCCTGCGCGATGTCGTCATCGCGCTGGAACGCAATCAGATCGTCGCGTCGGCACAGCCGAACTACGTCTTCAGACTCGCCCAGGACATCCTCACCCAGGACATCGCGGCGCCGTCGGCGAACGCCGGCACGCCCGTCGACCCCGCGCTCGCCGGTGGTCCGACGCCATCGCCCGAGCTCTCGGGCGATCTGCAGGCCGACATGGCCGCGCGCGTCACCCTGCCGGCGGGCGACGCCGCGCAATACACCATCGACAAACTCCCCCTCGGGGCGGTGCATCCGCGCACGCTGGGGCGCAACGTGACCGTGGCGGTGATCGATTCGGAGATCGACATCCACCACCCCGATCTCGTCGGGGTGGTGGCCGAGCAGTTCGATGCGACCGGCACCGCCAGCAATCCGCATGCCCACGGCACCGGCATGGCCGGGGCTATCGCCTCCAAGCGGCGTCTGCTCGGCGTTGCACCCGGGGTGCGCATCGTCGCGGTCAAGGCTTTCGACGAAACCGCCTCCAATGCCGAAGCGACGAGCTATCAGCTCCTGAAGGGGTTGGAGTGGGCGATCGACAAGCGCGTGCGCATCATCAACATGAGCTTCGCGGGGCCGCGTGATCTCATGATGGAGCGGCTGCTGCAGAAAGCCTTCGATCAAGGTACCGTGCTGATCGCCGCCGCCGGCAATGCCGGCCCGAAGTCGACGCCGTTGTATCCGGCGGCCGACCCCAACGTGATCGCGGTCAGCGCCACCGACCATGCCGACCGTCCGTTCAGGATGGCCAATCGCGGCAGATACATTGCGGTGGCCGCACCGGGCGTCGACGTGCTGGTTCCAGCGCCCAATGGCCACTACCAGCTCACCACCGGGACCTCGGTTGCCGCCGCCCATGTCAGCGGCGTCGCCGCCCTGCTGCTTGAGCGCCTGCCGACGCTCACGCCGCGGGATGTGCGCACGATCCTTACGACCACAGCGCATGCAATCAATCCGAAGGGGCCGGATGAGGTTACCGGCGCCGGCCTGGTGGATCCCTATCAGGCCCTGATGAGCCTGACGGTCCGTCCGCCGGAGGGACCGTCAGCCGGCCGGATGGCGCCCTGACTACGGGTCCGCATGTGGGGTGCAGGCTTCAGTCGCAAAGCTGG
>JAVBUK010000505.1:0-5867 GCA_031555345.1 Xanthobacteraceae bacterium
GTGCAGGTACGATAGGTCTGCTCGAAGCTGCGATAGCCGCGGTTGAAGCGGGAAATCATCTTGGCCCGCCGGGGACTGCCTGCCGGCGCCTCGGCGTCCACCAGCGCCTGCATCTGGGCCCGCCATTTCGCGCCTTCGTTCGCCCCGCACAGCGCCCGCAGATAGTGCAGCCCGCCGAGGACCTCCGACAGGCGCGCCAGCGATTCCTCGAACGGCACCGTCCGGTCCTGCGCCCGCAGCGGGGCGGACAGGGTGCAGCTGGCGATCATCGCTAGAACGAGAAGACGTCGGCGCATGGTCGAATCCGTTCGGCCCGATATGCCCGCCGGGCGTGGCGCCGGCAAGGCAAAACGGCGGTGCCGGAGCGGCAGGCTGGTCGGCAGGGCGCGCATCAAATCCGCCACACTAGCGGTGCGGCTCGATGATGGCGAAGGCGGCGGCGACGATGTCGGCCAAGCCGTCGGTGGTCTCGAGGCCGGCGAGCTCGGACATGGCGAGCCAATGCGCCGCGGCGATTTCTTCGTTGAGGTTCGGTTCGCCCGAGACCCAGCGGGCCGCGAACGGCAGGATCACGTAATGACGTTCAACCCGGCCTTCCGGGTCGCGCCAGATCACTTCGCGATGGCCGGCCAGCGCCACCGGCTCGATCACCAGGCCGGTTTCTTCGCCGACCTCGCGTCTTACCGCCTCGACCAGGGTTTCGCCCACCTCGACGCCGCCGCCCGGCAAGGAATGGAGGCCGCGGCCCGGTGCCCGGCCGCGCCGAATGATCAGGACCTTGCCGTCGCGGATGATGGCGGCGCTGACGGCCAGGAACGGGCGGTCTGGATACCGGCGTGCATCCGACACGGGCCACCTAATGTTCGAACAGGGCGTCGACCGCCGCCTGCGGGGCGTCGTCCCCGGTCACTTCGGCCGGGGAGATGGAAATATGCTGGCCGTTGATGACACTGCCGGCGCGGGCCACCAGGGGCTTGAGCCATCCGGCGGCCTGGGTGGCGAGCGTGCCCGCCGCTTTGGGCGAAAGCTGCAGCAGCAAGGCCTCGCGGATCGCCAGCAGGATGGTGTTCATGCTGTCGGTGAGCTGGTCCAGGCGCTGGCGCGCCGGGGGATCGGCGTTGTCATAGGCGGCGATCGCCAGCTCGCGACCCTTGAACCGCGAGGCGGCGAAGTGGTCGGAATAACTCATCGGCTGCCAGGCCAGAAAATCCTCGGCGCAGTCGGGCATGGCCGACAGCATTTCGAGCAGCATGATCGCTTCGTTGAAGTGGTTGAGGTAGTCGGTGGCGAGCCCGGTCAGCGGATTGATGTTGGCATGCACCAGCGCCTCCGCGTCGACGCCCATGCGCGCCGCCGGGGTCGCGGTCGGGGTCGGGGGTGGAGACGGAAGGTGCTCGGACATTGCCATCGGTGCGGGAACGGGCGTGCGGGGGGCGGTGTAGAGTGTTCAGACGGTCGTTAAATCTCGATTAAATCGAGAGAATTTGCGAGGGTTTGATGTGTGGCCGCTACCTCCTTACTGCCGCGCCGGAGGCGATCAGGGCTTGGTTCGGCTTGACGCAGGTGCCAGCCTTTCCGCCCCGCTTCAATATCGCCCCGACCCAGCCGATCGCGGTGGTGCGTCTGACCGAAGGTAAGCGCAGTTTCGCTCTGGTCCGCTGGGGCCTGATTCCCGCCTGGGTCAAGGATCCGCGCGCTTTCTCGCTCCTGATCAACGCCCGCGGTGAATCCCTGCTCGACAAGCCGGCCTTCCGCAATGCCATCAAGCGGCGGCGCTGCCTGATCCCGGCCGACGGGTTTTACGAATGGAAGCAGGACGGCGACCGCAAGCGGCCGTTTGTCGTGCGGCCGACGACCGGCCGGCCGGTGGCTTTCGCCGGCCTGTGGGAGGCCTGGATGGGGCCGAACGGCGAGGAAATGGAAACCGCCTGCATCGTCACCACGACGGCCAGTCGAACGCTGCGCGCCATCCACGACCGCATGCCGGTGGTGATCCCGCCGGAAGCGTTCGACCGGTGGCTCGACGGTGCGCGGGTCGACGCCGAATCCGCGATGGTGTTGATCGCGCCGGCACCGGAGACGCTGTTCGAGGCCTACGAGGTGTCGACCGCGGTCAACCGCACCGGAAACGATTCCGCGGCGCTGATCGCCCCGGCACCGGCCAGCCCGGCGGAAGCAGGCGGCGCTGCCAAGCGGATCACCAAGCGGGTGGCCGCCGGTGCCAAACCGGCCAAGGACGACGGTCAGACTTCACTGTTCTAGACTTCAGCCACTTGGGCGCCCATGGGCGAAAAATTTCCGCGACACCCGGCCGCATCGCCTGTAAACGGTTTCCTTCGCACGACGGCGTGTTTCGGTAATTTTGTTTCGGGTTCGGGCGGTTTCTTGGCTCGGGCATGCCGGGAGCAGGAGAGGGCAGAGATGCGATCGAATTGGAAGGACGCCTTTGCGGCCATGCTGGTGGCCGGCCTGGCGGCGTTTCCCGCGGCCGGCCAGACCTACAAGAGCGAATACAAGATTTCGACGGTGCTGGGATCGCCGTTCCCCTGGGGATTGTCGGCGCAGCGTTGGGCCGACCTGGTCAAGGAGCGCAGCAACGGCAAGATCGTCATGAAGGTCTATCCGGGCGCCACGCTGGTGGGCGGCGACCAGACCAAGGAATTCACCTCGATGCGCCAGGGCGTCATCGACATGGCGGTCGGCTCGACCATCAACTGGTCGCCGCAAGTGGCCGAACTCAACCTGTTCGCCATGCCGTTCCTGATGCCCGACTTCAAGGCGCTCGATGCCATCACCGGCGGCGAGGCGGGCAGCAAGCTGTTCGACATCATCGCCGCCAAGGACGTGGTGCCATTGGCCTGGGGCGAGAACGGATTCCGCGAACTGTCGAACTCCAAGCGCGCGGTGAAAACCCCGGAAGACCTCAAGGGGCTCAAGATCCGCGTCGTCGGTTCGCCGCTGTTCAACGAGACGTTCACGGCGCTCGGCGCCAACCCGACCCAGATGAGCTGGGCCGACGCCCAGCCGGCGCTGGCGACCGGCGCCGTCGACGGTCAGGAGAACCCGCTGTCGGTCTATCTCGTCGCCAAGCTCTACACCGTCGGGCAGAAGCACGTCACGCTGTGGGGCTATGTCGCCGACCCGCTGATCTTCGCGGTCAGCCGGCAGGTGTGGGCGACGTTCTCGCCCGAGGACCAGAAGCTGCTCGCCCAGGCGGCGGTCGACGCCGGCCTCTACGGCAAGGAGATCGCGCGCAAGGGCCTGACGACGGAGGATTCCTCGCTGCTCAAGGAGCTGGAGGGGCACGGCGTCACGGTCACCCGGCTCACCGCCGACCAGCAGAAGGCGTTCCAGCGGGCCACCACCGCGGTCTACGACAAGTGGAAGGCCCGGATTGGTGCCGACCTGGTCACCGCGGCCGAAAAGTCCGTCGCTGCCAGCCGGTGAAGTCCCGGGGCGGTTCCTGTCCCCGGGGACAGGAACCGCCTGTTATCCCGCGCATCCCGCGCAGCCCTCCCGGGCCGGCACCCGGTTCGATGCCCGGGCGCCGCGCCGGTGTTTTCCCGACCGGACGACGGGGCACGAACATCGGCATGCCGCGATGTTCCGCCCGGTGTCCGGCAAGAGCCGCCGATGTCCGAACCCGCGTTCGATCCCGCCGATTCCTTCACCCCGCGCGATCCGCCGGTGCGGGTTCCGCTGACGATCGAAAAGGTGCTCGCCGCCGCCGCGATGGCGGTGTTGTGCCTGATCACCGTCGGCAACGTGATCACCCGCTATCTCACCAACTACTCGTTCGCGTTCACCGAGGAGTATTCGATCGCCCTGATGGTGGTGGTGACGATGCTGGGGGCATCGATCGCCACCGCCGCCGACCGCCAGATCCGGATCACCTGGTTCGCCCGCATGCTGCCGCCGGCTGGCGAACGCGCCGCCGAGGTGGTCGCGACACTGGCCACCATCGCGATGTTCGCGCTGATTTTCGGGCTCGGTGGCCGGCTGGTGTGGGACGAATACCGCTTCGAGGTGACGTCGCCGGGGCTCGGCGCGCCGCAGTGGATCTACACCCTCATGCTGCCGCTGCTGGCGGCCGCGGTGATCGGCCGTGCGGTCGGCTATCTGGTGCGCACGCTGCGGGCGCGTCCGCCCGCGCGCGATCCGGCCGAACCGCGGTGAGGCGACGATGATTTCGGTGGCGCTGTTCCTGTCGTTCATCGTTCTGTTCGTGCTCGGCGCGCCGGTCGGCGTCGCGTTGGGGCTGGCCGGATGCCTGGCGATAGGGATCGGCGATCTCGGCCTGTTGTCGGTGCCGACCAACGCCTATACGGGCATCGCCAAGTATCCGCTGCTGGCGGTGCCGATGTTCGTCCTGGTCGGGTCGATCTTCGACCGCTCCGGCGTGGCGCTGCGGCTGGTCAATTTCGCCACCGTGCTGATCGGGCGCCGGCCCGGCTCGCTCGCCGCCGTCACCGTGCTGGTGAGCATGTTCCTGGGCGGCATCTCCGGATCGGGGCCGGCCAACGCGGCGGCGGTCGGCGGCGCGATGATGGGGGCGCTGTCGCGCGCCGGCTATCCGCGCGCGTTCTCCGCCAGCGTGATCGGCGCCGCCGCCGCCACCGACATCCTGATCCCGCCGTCGATCGCCCTGATCATCTACAGCGTGCTGGTGCCGCAGGCGTCGGTGCCGGCGCTGTTCGCCGCCGGGATGATCCCCGGCATTCTCGCCGGCCTGGCGCTGATGGGGCCGATCTTCGCCATGTCGCGCCGGCACGGCTTCGGCCTGGCCGAACAGGACGAACCGCTGCCGCCGTTCTGGCGCTCGCTGCGCGAGGCGAGCTGGGGCCTGATGGCGCCGGTGTTGATCCTCGGCGGCATGCGGGTGGGCTGGTTCACGCCGACCGAGGCGGCGGTGATGGCGGTGGTGTACGGCCTGTTCGTCGGCTTCGTGGTCTACCGCTCGCTCACCCTGCGCGATCTCTACGAAATGTTCGTCGAAGCGGCGGAGATCTCCGGCGTGATCCTGGTGGTGGTGGCGCTGGCGTCGATCTTCGGCTGGGCCGGCTCGACGCTGGGGATATTCGACCGCGCCGCCGCCGCGATCGTCGCCACCGGCGGCGGCCAGTACACCATTCTGGCGCTGCTGATCGTCATGCTGATCGTCATCGGCATGTTCCTGGACGGGGTGTCGACCTTCCTGATCCTGCTGCCGCTGTTGATGCCGATCGCCAACCGCTTCGGCTGGGATCCGGTGTGGTTCGGCATCCTGCTGACGCTGAAGATCGCGATCGGCCAGTTCACGCCGCCGATGGCGGTGAACCTGATGGTGTCCTGCCGCATCGCCGGCGTGCCGATGGAAGCGACGCTGCGCTGGGTGCTGCCGCTGATCGTCTCGATGTTCTGCGTGCTGATCGCCATGATCGTGGTGCCCGACCTGGCGCTGTGGCTGCCGCGCGTGCTGGGGTATTGAGCCGGGATCATGCGCGGATCCAGGGGTTCAGGACGGCGACGCCGGCTCGAAGTCGGCCTGTTGCGGGCGGCATTCCTGGCCCGGCCGGTGTCCTGATTGAACTCGCGACTGGTCATCGGGGTCTCGGCAGATCGTCGCCATGCCCACATGGATAAACCTCACTGCATTCAAGCCGACGGATGGCCGCCCATCGCCTACGGCGTCGGGTCGCGGTCGTCGAGCCATTTGGCGAACACCACGCGCTCCTGCTCGTCGTACCCGATGGTCTCGTAGAACGCCTGCACCCGGGTGTTGTCGGCGCGCACCAGCAGCATCAGCTTGGCGACGCCCCGCTGGCGCAGCCAGGCCTCGGCCGCCGCCATGATGGCGCGGCCGAAGCCGCGGCCCCGGGCGTCGGGAT
>JAVBUK010000082.1:0-10490 GCA_031555345.1 Xanthobacteraceae bacterium
TAGATCAGCTGCGCCTGCGGCACCACCGCATAGCCGTGGCCGAGCACGACCGGATAGCCGCCCTCCAGCGAGGCGATGAAGCTGGAGCCGTTGGTGCGAAGATTCTGGTTGCCGGTGGTGTTGACCGACGCGGCGTTGACGTTGTCGTACCAGGTCCCCTGCAGCACCACGTCGGTGTACCAGCCGGCGGCGCCGTAATGGGTCCAGTAGGCGCCGACCGCATAGGCGTCCATCTGCACCTTGCCGGCGATGCCGCCATTGATCCCCGCCACGCTCGAGGTCAGCCGGCCGATGCCCGCATAGAGCCCGGCGGTGTCGCGGGCGGTGCGGACGAGGTCGATGCCGGCCTCGAAGCCGCCGAGGTCGAAGTCGTAAGCCGGGCCGCGGCCATCGAGCACACCGCCGGTCCCCAGCCGGCCGGCGCGGCCGGTCTGGCCGAACGCCCGGCCCCAGGCCGTGGTGCGGCACGGCATGCGCAGGTCGTTGCGCCGGTTCGAATCGGGCGCGTCGAGGCAATACTGCCCCAGGCCGCCGGGGCCGCCGGCGCCGCGCTCGGACGCCGACCCCAGCATCGCCAGGCCGATGCGGGAGGCCAGCGCCGGGGCCGCCGCATCGACCGGCACTTCCTGACGCAACCCGGTCGAGCGCAGATACCAGTTGCCGTCCGGGGTGCCGAGCCCGCCCTGGAACAGGCCATATTGGAGGGCGCCGGCGGCGACGCGGTTGGCGAGCACGAATTGGCCGGCGGAGGCGCCGCCGACCCGCACCACCTCGATGCCGTTGCCGGTGGTCGGGCCCCCCAGGCCGCCGGCATTGGTCACCACGACATTGGTCTGGCCCGCGGTGCTGCCGATGACCACCAGCCGGTCGGTCGGCGAATTGTCGGCCCCCAGGAAGGTGTTGATCCTCAGCGTGCCGCCGCCGACATAGTCGCCGGTGACCGTCAGGACGGTGCCGGGCGCGGTGCCGGTCCCCGCGGTGACCACGCCGGCATTGGTCAGGCTGGCGACCGTCTGGTTGTGGCCGGCGAGATCGAGGGTGCCGCCGCCCGCCACGGTCATCGACGAACTGGCGATGAACACATCCGCCGCCCCGGCCCGCAGGGTGCCGGCGGTGACGATCGTCGCCCCCGTATAGGTGTTGGCGCCGGAGAGCGTCAGCGTCCCGGTGCCGACTTTCTCCAGCGAAGCGCCTGATCCTCCCGAATCGCCGCTGTCTTTGATCGTGCCGCCGACCACGGTGCTGAGATTGTTGCTGCCGACCGTCAGCTTTTTCGAGCCGAGCCAGTACTCTCCGCCGCCCTCGATCGAGCCGGCGGTGGTCCCGGCCGTGGCCAGACCCGATATGTCGAAAATGCCGCCAGCATTGGTGATGAAGCGCGCCGCTTCGCCGCTGGCGTTACTGCGGAAGAGCGTCTTGCCGACAGCATTGGTGATGATGGTGGCGGTGCCCGCCTTGCTGTCCTGGTCGAAATCGGTGACGCCGCCGTTGTTGATGATCGTGGCGGCGCCTGCCTTGCTGGAGTCGAGAAAAATCGTGAGGCTGCCGCTGTTGTTGGTGATGGCGGCGGTGCCGGCGGTACTGAAATCATAAAACACCGTTTTTCCGCTGGAGTTGTTGGTGATGGTGGCGGCGCCGGCGGTGCTGGTACCGTGGAAATCCGTAAAGCCAGATGTGCCATTGGTGATGGCGGCGTTGCCGGCCGTGCTGGCGCCCCAGAACGACACCCCACCGCCACCGGCGGTCACGTCGAAGATCGGGGCGAAGTTGGAACTGTTGGCGATACCGGCGCCCGAGATAGTCAAAATGGCGCCAGCCAGATCGAAGGTGTAGGCCGGCGCATTCGGAACGAACCGCATCGTGCCGATGGATGTGTCCTCCGAGAAGGACACCGTCGTCCTCACCGCACCACTGGAGAAGATGGCGGTGTCGCCGGCACCGGGCACCGTCGTGGAGCTCCAGTTATCTGCCGTATTCCAATTGTTCGACAAAACGGTGCCCGTCCAGGTGCCGTCGGCCGCCTGGACCGAGGTCGCGGCCAACACCGCCCACACCGTCGACAAGCATCGGAGATGATTTCGCATTCCAGGCCCCAGCGTGCGGGATTGTGCGTGCGGCGGCGGTCGGTTTCCCTGTTTTAGCACGGCTCAGGCGATTCTCGCCGGTCGATGGTTGATTTCTGATCGAGGCCATGTCTCGCAGATTTGCTGTCTCGCGGATTTGCGCCGACATCGGCCGGAACGTCAGATCCATCGGCCCGGATTCCTCACACCGCCGGGTATTTCCGGCAGGGCGAGCCAGGCGCCTTCCAGGCACTCCCGGGGCATCCCGTTACTGTCTCCTGCCGCGCTTTCTCGGATCGTTCGTGCGCGGCAAAACGCCGATGCTGTCCATCTTCCCCGAGATGGTCACCGCGATCTTTGTGTCACCGAGGGGAATGAGGAGCTTCGTTCCGATGGCTCGCGTCGCCCATCGGCGGGAATGGGTCGCAGTGACGAAACCGCGGCCCTTTGCGCTGCACCGGACAGACCAGGCGAAAGAACTGCGCACCCTGGAACACCATCGGCTCGGCGCCACCCTCTACCTATTTGATTTTTTGAAAAAAACAGATGGCTAGCCCGATGGAACAGCAGACACTTACGTCCCCCCTCAACCGCTCCAATACCCGAGCGGCCTGCTGAGCCATCCACCGCCTACTACCCGCACGGTCGGAATGCCGCGTTCGGTGAGAGCACGTGCGATACCGGCCAGCGCCGCGACGCCGGCCAGTACGCCCGGCACTGATGACAGGGCAGAGGTGGTGTTGTGTTGGGAGTATCGAGCTTCGACAGGAACTCAGCGCGACGAAGCAGCACCCCCCGAGCCCCGGCGCAAAGGAATGAGCACCCAAGCGCACGAGCGGCCATTCACATTGACGAAACGACCGAGCCACCCGCGGGGATGGTCGTACGTTTCCTGATCGAGGCTCTGTCTCGGAAATCCGCACCAGCTATCCGCGTGCTGCCTCCTGCCGCTTGGCGGGCCGCAACAGCGGCTTGAGCGCGCGCTTGACCGCTTCTGGTTCCTTGTCGATAACAATCAGGAGCGCGCGTGCGGGGCCTTCCGGCCGGCGGCGGTTCTGCTCCCAGTCGCGCAGCGTGCCGGCGGGAATGCCGAACCGGGCTGAGAACTCAGTCTGGCTGAGGCCGAGCCGCTTGCGGATGGCGGGCACGTCGATATCGACCGGCATATGCACGCGGTAGCTTTTGGGATCCGCCTTGCCGCGGGCGATCGTCCGCGCTTCCTTCGCCGCCTTGATCAGGCGCTTGCCGAGGGTGCTCATCGTGTCCTCCGTCTCGACATTGCGGCCCTTGTCCCGACTGCGCGCCGATAATCATCGGCCAGTCCGGCCAGTTCCTTCCGCAGCTCGTTCTTTTCCGCCTGGCTCAAATCGGCCCGCTCGCCCTTCTTCAAGACCGCGAGCAGGAACACCGGAATGTCGTCGCCGCCGCAGTAGTGGATTGTACGGTAGCTGCCGTCTCGATCACCCCGTGCATGGATCATGCATACGGCATTGCCGTATATTATGCAAGGGCCGGAGGTGACGGGGAGGACTCGCACGGGTTTCGTCGACGCTGCGGACGTGATCCTACCGACAGCCGTTTGCCGGGCGCCAGCGCTCGCGTACAGACGCCGGACCGGCGCCGCCGAAACGACCACTGGCGCGCCCCGAACGCCTCTCCAGAACGCCACTGGCAGGCCCTGTGCGGCACGAAGACGGGGCCGCTTCTGGTTTCCTTCACGGCCAGTCGGGCGGCGCCAACGGTACTCTTGAGGGCAACGGCGGGGAGACGGAGGGGGCGGTCGGATCGCTCAAGCGACCTCCCGCATCTTGGCGGTAAGCAGCCCGCGGCGCCATTCATGCCCGTTGATGAGCCCGAGCCGATGCGCCTCGGCCAGCCCCTGCCTCGCCTTGGCGATGTCGGGATCGCGCGTCTTGAGCGAGAACTTGATTTCCGCCCCGATCGCGCCGGTTACCTTGATCGGCTCCGCGTCTGGCGTCTCGCCGGGGAAGCAGAACACGACGTAACCGCCCCGCTTCTGCGCGCGGATATCGCCAGGAACACGCTTTCGGAAAACGAAGAACGAGCTGTCAGACCGCCGCGTCGGCCGTGCCATCCTGAGCACCATGCGGTACCGCCCATGTGTACCGGTGGGGCGACCGAAACGTCAGTGATATCAAATATCTGAAACATACCAATGCCTTACGAAAGGCTTGGTGCCCAGGAGAGGATTGCCCAGTCTGGGGCGCTAACCATCGATTATTATAGCGATTTTTTGCTCAAAGCCAAAGATGTTGAACAGACCTGTCACACAGTTTGAAGCCTCGGCTCACTTGACAGTGAGTCGCATTGGGTCACCTATGTGATTCTACTTCGAAGTGTGGCTTGGCAGCGATGATGGGTGCAGCGGCAAACCCCACCCCTCCTTATGATGCCAGAGCCGTGGCTAATCTGCTCCTCGACCTCGGGGACGATCGGCGCCTGCCGCTCACCCAGATGTCCATCCTCAAGCTGATCTACTTCGCACACGGCTGGTATCTCGCCGCTCGCGACCGCCCTCTTATCAAGCAGGACTTCGAGGCTTGGCAGTACGGGCCGGTGGTCAAGGTTGTACGCGATGAATTCAAGAGCTTCGGCAACCACCCGATTACCGCACGTGCCTGCCGATGGGATTTGCTTTCGGGCGACCGGATCGAAGTAAAGCCGTGTCTAGCAACCGACGACGGCAAGTTCGTAAAGGACATATTCGAAGCGTACCACGTCTATAATGCGTGGCAGCTATCCGAATTGACCCACGAGAAGGGCTCTCCGTGGGACCGCCTGTGGAATGCCTCGGAGCCAATCGGGCGGATGTCTCTTCGTCTCCGCAATAGAGACATCAAAGAACACTTCACGCGCTTGGCAATTCGCCTACCAAGCGCCTGAACCCGTCCGAATCAAACTCAAAACATCGAAGGTTGGTTCGGATCGATGATCCGGTAGCCACGAAGGTCAGGCTTTTTTGGCGCAACCCCAGCATCGATCGCAATCGCCACACCTTCCACGAACGTTTGCATGAAGTGGTCGAGCGTATCCGGATCGTAGATCGTCCGGTCTCGGCCCCGGATCGCGCGGAACTGCCTCTGACCATCGATACCCGGACCCGCACACAGGTATTCGACGTCGGCGCCAGCACGATCATCGCGCCCGAAAGTAGCCAACACAATCGAACATACAACATCGATTTCAGTTTCCACCGGTCGATGCGACATTCGATACCCGGGCATAACGATGAGAGCTTGCCCGTCTCGCCGCCGAAGCATAGGAGCCTTGATGCCTGCATAAACATTTGCGCCGTTCACACGACCGACAACGACAGCCGTAAAGCCGATACGGTCGCACTCGGACACATTTGCCAGTGCATAATCAGCAATGCACTTTATCGCATCAGTGTTCTGCTGCCGGCCTTTCGGGTTCCCCTTCGTGAGGCAATGCAAAATCGCCTCATCGCGTGACACGACGCCCCGGAACAGATCAAAGGTCGCGTTGATCGCAGGGTCGTAATTGAACCCGCCTCCTCGCTTCTTGAGGTATTCAGGGCGCAGCCAATCGGCCACCTCTTCACGCGTCACGCGCAATGGCTGGGCGCCCAGAGCACGGGCCACATCGAACACACTCATAAGAAGCAGGCCGGACATGGGGGTCTCCTAGAAGGTCCTTACTTCGTCCGAGCGCCCGATTTTGGCGAACCAACAGGCGTCTCCGACACTGGTCGAAAATGTCGCTGCACTTCTCCTGTCCCGACAAAGTGCGACAGAAGACGATAATTCCGCAGATCGTGCCTTATCTTCCCGGCGACGATCGCGGGATGCACCTGTAACGCCTTGGCTAAGCTAATAACCGCCATCGGTGTCGGGCTAAATCTTGCTTCGCTGCTTTCCCAAACTGCATGAGGCACCAACGCCTCCTCTGCCCACTTATCGGCCTGTTCCTCTTGCGGATCAAAACGGCCACCAGCCGCACCCCGTAGAGTGAGATCATCAATAAACGTGGCTTCGCCGTCTCCCTCCATGTGAAGACCGATGTGAGCCAATTCGTGAAGCAGGCAGAACCAGAAGTTATCCAACCTGTCATATCGCAAGGTCAGCCCCACTACGGGCGTCCCATCAGCTAGCTTCAGTGCCGCACCATCGAGGTATGTCTTGGGGAGATGTGGCACGATTACGAGCGGAATGCCGTGCTTCGCCAAGACCTCTTTTGCCAACCGAGGCCCATCGTCCAGCCAGCTAAGCTGGGCGACCTTGTGTAGAAACTCGGGCGTCACGGTTCCCGGTACGTAAGTCACACCAAGCCGTGTTTCGCTTGCGTCTGCCAAAACCTTCCAGCACCAGACACGCAGTGCATACTGATCCGTTTTAGCATTCTGGCGGACGTGATCATTTTTCCGGTAGAGCACCGCAGCCGCCACGTCGGCGCCGCCTGCCTTGGCAATGAGCCCCTGCATGAACTCCTCAGCGCGGGCAGCGAGATTGGGGACGTTAGGGATCCATCCCCCCTTAGCCATTGCTCTGAGCGGATATTTATCCCATTCCGTATTCGATAATGGCTTGGTGCTCACCACGGAGGGGTTCTTGAGCAAGACCTCACTGGGAATGCCAAGGTGTTCGTGCAGGGCAATCGCCATTGGCAGCGTGAGCTGCCGCTTGCCAGAAAGAACCTCTGAGACTTTCGCGCGGCTGCCGATATAGGGGATCAAGTCGCGAGGCTTCAGCCCTGCCTGCTCCATGCGAAACTCGATCGCCGCAACCGGGGTCGGAAAGCCAAGCGGTATTGTCTTGGCTTCGTAATGCTCCACCAAGTCTGCAAGCACATCGAGTTCATCGGCCTCGGGGGTTCCGGGCTCCGCATCCATGAGTTCTTCAATGCGGGCAAGGGCGGCCGCATAGTCTTCCTCCGTTCGAATCGGCCTGATTTTGTCCATATCACACCTGCTCAGCATCTATATTGTCATACTCCGCATGCGTACCAACAAAACGGATGTATACGATTTTTTTATCGTAGTGCACTTTTACAATTAAACGAAAGTCGTTCCCCTTTATATTGAACACTAGTCGCCTATCCTTCAGAACAGTACAGTTTCTGTACTTCGCCTTTACGTCCGCTGGCTGGGACCAGTTCTCTTTTTCTACTTCTCGATACCAAGCCAAAAGGGGCTGCTCAGCCTCAGGGTGGCGAATCCAGAAATCCCGCAAAGCTCTTTTCGCCACCACTCGCATGGCATATATAAACCGTTCCCATTATGCACACAAGTACATTGATCCCAAAATGAACTGTTGTCCAGAGTAGCCCCCATTGCTTCCACAAAATTTGCTGGCCTGAAGTGACTGCCAACTGACGGCGCCCCATCCAACTACCCAAGGGTCCGGCACGTGAGAGGTGCTCCGTGACGACGGCCGCGTGCATTTCCCCCCATAGGGGTGGGGAGGAATTCACGGGCGAGCGATGCCGCCCCCTGCCCCATGTTGGCCAGCGACCTGCCGCCGCTCGCATCGTGCAGGCCATGTCCGGCAACGCCCACCGGCCCGTGATAGCCTTCGATTGCACGCATGAGCGCGCCAACACCGGCAGGGTCGACGATCGCCGCCCGGCTGGTCACGCGCGGCGCTATGAGCGCGCCCTGAAGATCGCGGGTCGGGTCACTGCGGCAGTAGCCGGCGGCAACGCCGAAGCAGAAAACCCTGGACGCCAGCGAACGGGCTCGGCGCGCGCTTTCGTGGTGCCCTTTCGCTTCGAATTGGCTGCGCAAGACGGCAAGCAGTTCCGGCGGCTCAAGCTGGTCGAAAGGACGGGTTCCAAGCTGGTCGCTCAAAACGCGAAGCAGCCATTCGGCCTTCGTTCGCGTTTGAGCGCTTCGGCCCTCCGCAACCATTTTCTTTGCCAGCCACTCCGCCCCTCCGCTGCCTCCGCGACCTTCGAAGCTCGCCGGGCTTGGGACGGGTCAATCCCCTCCCTGAGTTGCCGCCGCGCCGCAGTGTGCGCCTTGCGAGCTTCCGACAGCGCCATCTCAACCGTGTTTGAACCAGCGGAGACATACACGCCAAGGCTGACTGTTCTCTGCTTACCGCCAAACCGATAGGAGAACCGCCATAGCTTCGCGCCGTTGGGTTGGATCAGGAGGTGCAAACCCTTGCCATCGGACAGCTTGACCGGGCGGAGGCCGGGTTTTGCGGACCGCACGACAATGTCAGTCAGCTTCATGGGCAACCCGATTTGTTGGTATCGCCTGTCCGACTTCCGGAGCGCACCAACAAAGTTACCAACAATTCCGCTGGCTGTCAGCGGACATGCGTGGACCGCCGAACACTTCGCAGGATAAAAATGTCGGTTATTTTAGTGGCTTAGTGTTCGTCGGCGGGCACGGGGACACAGCTGAGAACAAACAGATGGTGCCCAGGAGAGGACTCGAACCTCCACGGTGTTACCCACTGGTACCTGAAACCAGCGCGTCTACCAATTCCGCCACCTGGGCCAACAAGGCGACACATAAGGGCGAGCCCTTTGGATTGTCAACGAGGATGCGCGTGAGCGAGCGGCGCGGCGGCGCGGACGCAACACTGACGCCGCCGGCAGCCGTTTCGGTGGTGGCGGGACCGGGGCCAAAGGCCGTATAAAGCAGGGACACGTTCCTGGATCCGGCGTCGCCGGCACACCCGCGCCCGACGCCTCACGCGAGAGCGGCATGACCGTCCAATCGAACATCGACACCCTGATCACGATCTACGGCGGCTCGGGCTTTCTCGGCCGTCATGTGGTCCGCGCGCTGGCCAAACGCCAGTTTCGCATCCGCGTCGCGGTGCGCCGGCCCGACCTCACCGGCCACCTGCAACCGCTCGGCCGGGTCGGCCAGATCCACGCCGTCCAGGCCAACCTGCGCTATCCCGATTCGGTTCAGGCCGCGATGCGCGACAGCCGGATCGTCGTCAATCTGGCCGCCATCATGTACCAGCGGGGCAAGCAGCGCTTCGACGCCGTGCATGTCGCCGGGGCCGGGAGCGTGGCCCAGGCCGCGGCCGCCCAGGGCGCCCGCCTGATCCAGATGTCGGCGCTCGGCGCCGATCCCGAATCGAAGTCGCTCTACGCCAAGACCCGGGCGGAAGGGGAACGCGCAGTGCTCGCCGCCGCCCCCGACGCCGTCGTGTTGCGCTCGTCGCTCCTGTTCGGGCCGGAAGACACGTTCTTCAACCGCTTCGCCGCGATGGCGCGGCTGTTGCCGGCGCTGCCGCTGATCGGCGGTGGCCACACCCGGTTCCAGCCGGTGTTCGTCGGCGACGTCGCCGAGGCGATCGCCCGTGCGGTCGACGGCGAGGCCCGGCCGGGCACGATCTACGAGCTCGGCGGCCCCGAGGTGTTCACCTTCAAGGAGCTGATGCAGATCACTCTCGCCACCATCGAACGCAAGCGCCTGCTGGTGACGCTGCCGTTCGGGCTGGCCAGGTTCCAGGCCGCGCTGCTGCAGTATCTGCCGACGCCGCTGCTCACGCCCGACCAGGTCGAGCTGCTGCGTCACGACAACGTCGTGTCGGAAGCCGCCGTGCGCGAAAACCGCACGCTCGAAGGGCTGGGCCTGCACGGCCGCACCGTGCAGGCCATCGTTCCGACCTATCTGTGGCGCTTCCGAAAGTACGGCCAGTTCCAGGGTCAGACCGCATAGGACCAGCCCCCGCCGATTGTCGGATCGGCCGGGGCATCCGGGCGACCATCGCGCTGCCGTTCGCCGGTCACCCTCCCGCCGACGGCGCCCGGGCCGCAACCTCGCCCGGCCCCGCGCTTGGCGCCTCGCCCTCGGCAAAGGGGCAGGCCGTCCTCCAACACAGGCATCACCGTGAGTCCCGTCACCAATATCGAGGATCTGCGCCACCTCGCGCGCCGGCGATGCCCGCGCATCATGTTCGACTACATCGAACGCGGCTCGTTCGAGGAGATCACGCTGGCGGCGAACCGCGACCGCCTCGCCCGGCTCGCCTTCCGTCAGCGCGTGCTGGTCGACACCACCGGCCGCACGACGACCACCGAAATGCTGGGCGAGACACTGGCGGTGCCGTTCGCGCTGGCGCCGAGTGGGCTCTCGGGCCTGATGTGGGGCGACGGCGAGATCCATGCCGCGCGGGCCGCCGACGCGGCCGGCACCCGCTACACCCTGTCGACCTTGTCGATCCTGACCCTCGAGGACGTGCGGGCGGCGATCCAGGGACCGTTCTGGTTCCAGCTCTACGTGTTCCGCGACCGCAGGTTTTCCGAAGAAATCATCGAGCGCGCCAGGGCGGCGCGATGCACGGCGTTGTTCGTCACCGTCGACCTGCCGACCGCCGGCCAGCGCCACGCTGACCTCAAGAACGGCCTGACCGTGCCGCCCCGGCTCAACCTGCGCAATGCGCTCGACATCGCCCGGCGGCCCGCATGGGCGCTACG
>JAVBUK010000117.1:0-7383 GCA_031555345.1 Xanthobacteraceae bacterium
TCGCCCGACCAGCGGCAGATCGGATAGGTCTTCAGCAGCGCGAACTGTCCGGTGGTGTCCGCTTTCCACACCTCGAGCTCCGCCTCCTCCTTGAAGATGCGGATCAGGATCGGCGAGTCGGCCGGCATGTTCTTTTGCTGCAGCTCGGCCTGCATCTGGGGCGACAGCGGCTTGAGGGCGCGGGCGGGGACGATCGGAAGATTCCCGTCCGTCTTGCAGCCGCCGAGGGCGACCACAGACGCGATCACAGCCGACGCCAGAAGCGTGCGGGCTACAGCCGTGTGACGGTTCAACACGCAACTCCCCGACGATGGGCTCGCCATCCCTATTGGATCGCTATCCTCAAGATGTGGTCTTAGCAAGGCGAACAATCCGACCTGTCGACCTGGCCATCCCTATGTTGAATAAGGGTTAACGCCCGGAAACCGCAGGGTCCGCCGGGACTTTTGCACCGTCGGCGCCGGGCGCAGACGATTGGCCAGTCCGGGATGGGCAGCCCCGGTCCCGAGTTCCCGTGGGGGATGGGTCGATGTAGATTCTTGCATAAAAACAAATAGATAAATATCAGCCGGCCCCCCGCCCGATGGCCAGGAATTTGTCGTGGCGCTGGCGCCGGACGGCGTTCCGGGTGAGACCCTCGAACGGGTCGAGCGCGGCCGCGATAGCTTCGCCGGTGGCATCGATGGCTGCGTCCGGGTCGCGGTGGGCTCCCCCCACCGGCTCGGCCACGATCGAATCGATGACCCCGAATCGCAGCAGGTCGTCGGCCGTGATTTTCATGTTGGTCGCGGCTTCCTGCGCTTTGGAGGTGTCCCGCCACAGGATGGACGCGGCCCCTTCCGGCGAAATCACGCTGTAGATGGCGTTCTGCAGCATCAGGACCCGGTTGGCCGTCGCGATCGCGATAGCCCCCCCCGAGCCACCCTCGCCGATAATGACCGCCACGTTGGGGACCCCGAGCGCCAGGCAGGCGTCGGTGGAGCGGGCAATCGCTTCCGCCTGGCCCCGTTCCTCGGCGCCGATGCCCGGATAGGCGCCCGCGGTATCCACCAGGCTGAGCACCGGCAGGTCGAATCGGTCCGCCAGCTCCATCAGACGCACGGCCTTGCGATAGCCCTCCGGGCGCGCCATGCCGAAATTGTGCTTGACCCGGTCCTCGATGGTCGACCCTTTTTCATGGCCGATGACGCAGATGCTGCGGCCGCGGAAACGGCCGAAGCCGCCGACGACGGCCTCGTCCTCGCCGAACTTGCGATCACCCGCGAGCGGCTGGAAGTGGGTGATCAGCCGCTTGATGTAGTCGAGGCAGTGCGGGCGCTTCGGATGGCGCGCCACCTGCGTCTTCTGCCACGGCGTCAGACCGGCATACAGACTCGCCAGTGCGTCGGCCGCCTTGCTCTCCAGGCGCGCGATCTCCCCGCTGATCGCCGGCGACGAGTCGGCGTCGACCAGCGCGCGCAGTTCATCCACCTTCGCTTCGAGCTCGGCGATGGGCTTTTCGAAATCGAGGTAACTGCGCATCCGGCACCGGGGTTTTTCGCCCGCCGATCGCGGGTGAAGGAAAAATGCCCCTCGCGGCCGCGGAAGTCAAGCGACCGCGGGCCAGCCGGCATAGCCCTTTCGGCGGACGCAAGTTTCCGGGGCGAAACGCCGCCGCGTCATTTCCGGTCCGGCGGTCGTTCGGCCAGCGGGTGCAGGTCGCGCACCAGGCTTTTCAGCCGCTCGTCCAGCACATGGGTGTAGATCTGGGTGGTCGAGATGTCGGAGTGCCCCAGCAGGGTCTGCACTACCCGCAGGTCGGCGCCGTTCTGCAGCAGATGGCTGGCGAAGGCGTGACGCAGCACGTGCGGGCTCACCTGCTCGGCGCGCAGCCCGGCGGCGGTCGCGAGCGCCTTGAGTTCGCGGGCGGCATGCTGGCGGGTGAGGTGGCCGCTGTCGCCGAACGACGGAAACAGCCATTTCGACACCGGGCCGGTATCGCGGTCGGCGACCAGCGCCAGATAGTCGCGCATCGCCGTCCTGGCCGCGTCGTTGAGCGGCACCAGGCGCTCCCGCCCGCCCTTGCCGCGGACGATCAGCAACCGTTCGTCGCGCCGCGCCGCCGAGGCCGGCAGCGTGATCAGTTCGGAAACGCGCAATCCGCTCGCATAGAGCACCTCGAGCAGGCAGACCAGGCGCAGGGCGCGCAGCCGCTCGCCGTGCGTCGCGGCGGTCGCCACGGCCGCGCGCGCGGCCTCCAGCAGCCGATCGACCTCCTTCACCGTCAGGACTTTGGGCAGTGTTCGTCCGCGCTTCGGCCCTTCGATCACCGCGGCCGGATCGTCGGCGCGGTGTCCTTCGGCGTAGAGGAAGCGGTAGAGCTGCCGCACCGCCGACAGCCGTCGTGCCGTCGAGCTCGGCTTGAAGCCGCGCTTGGCCAGCGCGCCCAGGTAATCGCGCAGATGCCCGGTGGAGGCGGTCGCGATCGTGCGTCCGGCGGCGGCGAGATGCTCGGCGAAGTCGTCGAGGTCGCGGCGGTACGCCGCCAACGTGTTCTGCGCCCCGCCGCGTTCGGCGGCCAGCATGTCGAGAAACAGCTCGATCAGCCGTTGCGGCGAGGGCTGCGCGCGCGCCATCCGTCCCTCAGTGCTGCGGTTTGATGAAACGGTCCTGTGGGACCGTCACGGTGATGCTGCGCGGCTGCGGGTCGGCGAACGTCGCCAGCGCGAAGATCGCCGCGTAGCCGAGGCCGGCGATGATTGCGATCACGATCAGAAAGCGAAACAGGCTCGGCATCGGCGGGTCCGTGGCACCGGTGGAGTGCAGGCGAGTACGACCATTTTCGCGGCTTTGATGCAAGGGGCCACCGTCGGGGCCGAGGGGTCGCCCGCTGTGGCCGAATCGGATCCTGCATACGCCACCGGTGCGGTCACGGTGTGATCGGCGGATGGCAACGTCGTGGCGCCGAGACCGGGCCGGCGATTCGGTCGCCGCGAAATCCGGATGATCCGAAATCGGATCATCCCGATGTCGTTTCATACGCCCTTCAGCCTGACTTCCAGGCAACTCGCCGCTTCGGCGCGCGACGTCACCTTGGCGTCGCCGTTGTGCAGGCGGGCGATCTGGCGCACCAGCGACAGGCCGAGACCGGCGCCGGTTCGGTGGCCGCCCAGCCGGTAGAACGGCGTGAACACCTGCTCGCGCTGGTCGGGCGGTATTCCGGCGCCAGAATCGATCACCGCGATCAGCGCATTGTCGTCCTCCCGCGTCACTTCGACGCGAACGGGCGGGGCGCCGTGGCGGTCGGCATTCTCCAGGAGATTGCGGATGAGGCGCCGCAGGAGCCGCGGGTCGCCCTTGAGCGTGACCGCGTCGCCTTCGAGCGTGCAGTCGTCGTAATGCGCGCATTCCTCGGCCGCGAGCGCCAGAAGATCGACCTCTTCGGTGGTCTGGGTGGTGGCTGTGGCCTCCAGCCGGCTGGCCAGCAGGATCTCGTCGATCAGGTGGTCGAGTTCGGCGATATCCCGCTGTAGTTCCATCTTGATCTTGGGGTCCTGCTTGCCCTCGTAGAGTTCGATACCGAGGCGCAGCCGGGACAGCGGCGTTCGCAGTTCATGCGATGCATTGGCGAGCAGCAGGCGGTGCGCGCCGACCAGTTCCTCGATGCGTGCCGCCGCGCGATTGAAGCTGTGTGCCAACCGCGCGACTTCGTCGCGGCCTTCGATGTCGACCCGGGAGGAGAGATTTCCGGCCCCGAGGGTTTCGACGCCCGCCTGCAGGCGTTCGATGCGCTTGGTCAGGCTGCGCACCACCGGATAGGCGAATACCGCGATGGCGATCGCCATGAAAGTGAGGAAGAACAACAGCGTCGCCATGCGGTTGCGCGGCGCGAACGGCCCGTGGCGCCCGCTCTGCGGCACCCGCGCCACGATCCAGCGGTCGTCCGGCAGGCGGAACGCCCAGGCGGGGCCATGCGCCCGCCTGATCCAGCTTCGTCCCTCGAACGCGGACGGCGGCGGGACCGGCCGGCCGGCCATTGCGATCGGCTCCATGTCGGCGCCGAACAGCCCGATATCGGCCCGCAGCCGGGTGGCCAGGAGGTCGACCGCTTCCTGCTGCTGGTGCGATGGCGCGTCGGCCGACGGCAGCGTGGCCGAGGCGATCTCCTCGGCGATCTCGGCCTCGAGCGCCCGCGGCGAGTTGGACGGGCCGATCCGCCAGAACACCCCGGAGATCACCAGCACGGTCAGCAGGCTGACGATGAAGACGAGGTAGATTTTCTGATAGAGCCGGTGCATCGGGCGTCGGTTCCTTGGGCGTCAGTCCTGCGCCTTGGCGAACACATAGCCCGACCCGCGCACCGTGATGACGCGCCGCGGCTTCTTGGGGTCGTCCTCGATCACCGCGCGAATGCGCGAGATGTGGACGTCGATCGAACGGTCGAACGCCTCCAACCGCTCGTGTTTGACCAGATCCATCAGCGCGTCGCGGGACATGACCCGTCCGGCGTGGCGCGCCAGCACCACCAGGAGTTCGAACTGGTAGCCGGTCAGCGGGCGTTCGTCGCCGTCGAGCCTCGCCTGCCGTGCGCCGAGATCGATCTCGAGCCGGCCGAACCGCAGCACCTCGGATTTCGCCTCCGCCTTGCCGCGGCGCAGGATCGCCCGCAGCCGCGCCAGCAGCTCGCGCGGCTCGAACGGCTTGGGCAGGTAGTCGTCGGCGCCCATTTCCAGTCCGACGATGCGATCCATCGCGTCGCCGCGTGCCGTCAGCATCAGGATCGGGGTGGTGGCCACGGCGCGGATGCGACGGCACACGTCCAGACCGTCGATGTCCGGGAGCATCAGATCGAGGACGACGGCATCGAACGTCTCCCGCGCGTGCAGCGCGATTCCGGCATGGCCGCTGTGCGCGGCGGTGACCGAAAAGCCGGCCTCGCCGAGATAGTTCGCCACCAGCCCGGCGAGGCGGAGATCGTCTTCGATGAGGAGGATACGCGACATGCAGGCTCGCTCGCCGTCTTGCTCGTTGCGACCGTGCGGCTCGAAGGTGTGGGTTCGAAGCATCACCGGGCCCGAGGGGGAGGGCCCGGTGCCGGGAGGGATCAGCCTCCCATACCACGGCGCTAGGCGCGCCGCGATCTCAGCGCCGGCCGCCCATCATGCCCGGGCCGCCGCCCCAGCCCATGTGGTGGCCCCAGCCGCCGCGTCCGAAGCCCCAACCGCGATGGTTCGCCAACAGCTCCTTGAATTTGGTGCGCTGGTCGGGCGTGAGCACCTCGGCGGCGTTCGCCAGTCCCTCCACCAGGCGCTTGCTGGCGGCGTCATGGGCGGCGATCTGCTCGGCCCGCAGCTTCTCCAGGGCTGCCCGGTCGATGGTCTGGGCGGTGAGCAGTTCACGCATCTGCTTGTGGGCGGTGGCCATCTTTTCGCGCATCGGCAGCAGGTCCTTGACCAGCCCCTTGGCGATCGTGCTCAACTTGTCCTGTTGTTCGCCGTTGGCGCCGACTTCGACGGCGGCATGCCGCACCATGCGGTCGACGCGCGCTTCGATTTTGGCCGGGTCGATCGGACCACGCCAGAAACCGCCGCCTTGACGCCAGCCGTGGCCCATACCGCGGCCCATGCCAGGACCCATGCCGTGGCCCATGCCGTGGCCCATGCCGTGCCCCATGCCAGGGCCCATACCGCGGCCATAGCCTGGCCCTGGATCGACGTCGGGTCCGGCGTCTTGGCCGAACGAGAGGGTGGCGGCCGTGACCACACCGGTGACCAGGAGCGCGGCGAAAGCGGGCAGCATTCTTTTGGCAAGCGGCCGGCGGGCCGGGATTGATGTCGAGGGGTTGAGAGTGGTCATGTGTTTCTCCTTCCGGGCCGTCGTCCGATCGGCACGGGGCGAATTTGCCGTCGGCGCGTTTCGCGGGCATCTCGCCGATGTAAAGTTTTGTAAAGTCGACGCGATGTCGCGGGTCTTGAAATTCGTGTGGCTTTTCTGATGGTTAAGAAGAGCACGCCGGCGCCGGGTGTTGTTTCGGTGGCGCCATTGTGGGAGTAGGAAGGGTTGGGCCCAAGATCGGAACACCCTATGGCGGGGGTTGCAGTCAACAAGGACAGGGCGCTGCCGGCCGCCGATGCCGCCATGGTGAAGCGCCTCGGGCAGCGGTCGATCGTGCTGGTCGGGATGATGGGGGCCGGAAAGTCGTCGATCGGTCGGCGGCTCGCGGCTCGGTTGCACATCGCATTCGTCGATGCCGATGCCGAAATCGAGCTCGCCGCCAACATGTCGATTCCCGAGATTTTCGCCGCCAAGGGCGAGCCGTACTTCCGCAGGGGCGAGGCGCGGGTGATCGCGCGCCTGCTCCAGCGGGGTCCGCAGGTGCTGGCGACCGGCGGCGGTGCGTTCATGGAATCCGACACGCGGGCCTTGATCCGCGCCAAGGGCGTTTCGGTGTGGCTCAAGGCCGAAATCGACGTGCTGCTCCGGCGAATCAAGCGGCGCAACGACCGGCCGCTTCTGCAGGACGGCCATCCGGCCGAGACGCTGTCGCGGTTGATGGAGCAACGCTATCCCGTCTACGCCGAGGCCGACCTGACGGTGCTGTCGCGCGACGTCGCGCACGAGAGCATCGTCGACGACATCGTCACCGGGCTGGCGGCGCTGCTCGCCGGACCGGCGGAACCGGGAGGGGAGAGATCGTCATGACCGCAACCGAAGGCGACGGTTCGCAGATCGTCAGGGTCGCGCTCGGCGAGCGGGCCTACGACATCGTCATCGGCAGTGGGGTGCTGCCGTCGCTGGGGCGGCGGATCGCGACGCTCAAGCCGGGCGCCCGGGCCGCGATCGTGGCCGACGACGCCGTGGCGAAGCTGCATTTCGCGGCGGTCGCGGCGGCGCTCACCGGCGCCGGAATCGCGTCAGTGCAGGTGGGGGTGCCGCCCGGCGAAGGGTCGAAGAGCTTCGCCATGTTCCAACGGGTGTGCGAGGCGTTGATCGACGCCCGCATCGAGCGCGGCGATCTGGTCGTTGCGCTCGGTGGCGGCGTGGTGGGCGATCTCGCCGGCTTCGCCGCCGCGGTGGTGCGGCGCGGGCTCGATTTCGTCCAGGTGCCGACCTCGCTGCTGGCCCAGGTCGATTCCTCGGTCGGCGGCAAGACCGCCATCAATTCCAGCCGCGGCAAGAATCTGATCGGGGTGTTCCACCAGCCGATCCTGGTGGTGGCCGACACGGCCGTGCTCGACACGCTGCCCGCCCGCGAGTTTCGCGCCGGCTACGCCGAGGTGGTGACGTACGGGCTTCTCGGCGATGCCGGTTTCTTCGCTTGGCTCGATGCCAACGCGGCCGACGTGCTCGCCGGCCGCGCCGGCGCGCGCGAGCACGCGGTGGCGAGCTGTTGCCGGATGAAGG
>JAVBUK010000336.1:0-13398 GCA_031555345.1 Xanthobacteraceae bacterium
GGCTGAAGGAGCCGGGCGGGCTCGACTATTTCGACGAGCTGTTGCGGCGGATCCGCGACATCAGGGCGTCGGAAAAGCGTTTTTACCAAAAGGTCCGCGATCTGTTCAAAGCATCCAGCGTCGACTACGACGGCACCGCCAGGACCGCCAAGACCTTCTTTGCCACCATCCAGAACAAGCTGGTGTTCGCGGTCACCGGCCGCACCGCCGCCGAGCTGATCGTCGAGCGCGCCGATCCGGCCAAGCCCAACATGGCGCTGACCTCCTGGGACCACGACCGGGGGCGCAAGGCCGACGTCACGGTGTCGAAGAACTATCTCGAGGGCGACGAAATCGAGGCCCTCAACCGGTTGACCGCCATGTTCCTCGACTTCGCCGAGGACCGCGCCGCGCGCCGGCAGGAGACCCGGATGGCCGATTGGCTGGTCCAGACCGACCGGTTCCTCGCCTTCAACGAGCGCGAGCTGCTGACCCGCAAGGGACGCATGTCGCATAACCGGATGGTCGCGACCGTCCACGCCCGCTTCGACGCTTTCGAGGCCCGGCGCCGCGCCACCGAGGCGGTCGAGGCGGATCAGGAGGCGGCGGAGGATCTGGCGAGCCTGGAGGCCGAGGCGCGCCGGCTGACAAAGCCGGACAAGCCGGCGTGACGGCTTCGGAAGTGCCGCCGAACGCGGCAACCGGCATCGGTGCGCCGCGGTCGTTGCGCGACGTCGGCCATTGACTGGACACACCGGCCGATTAGGGCTCCGGCACATGGACAACCCCACACCGCTGTTTTCGTATCGCCGGCACCGGGCGCATCGCCCGGCCCCGTTCCTGCCGATGAGCCGTGCCGAGATGGACGCGCTCGGGTGGGAGGTCTGCGACGTCGTCCTGGTCAGCGGCGACGCCTATGTCGACCACCCGAGTTTCGGAACGGCGATCATCGGCCGCCTGCTCGAGGCGCAGGGTTTCCGGGTCGGGGTCATCGCCCAGCCCGATTGGCGCAGCGCCGAGCCGTTCCGGGCGCTCGGCCGGCCGGCGCTGTTTTTCGGCGTAACCGGCGGCAACAAGGATTAGATGGTCAACCCCTACACCGCCGACCGCCCGCTGCGGCACCACGACAGCTACACGCCCGACGGCGCCGGCGGCGCCCGGCCGGACCGCTGCGTGATCGTCTATGCGCAGCGCTGCCGCGAGGCCTGGCGCGAGGTGCCGATCGTGCTCGGCGGCATCGAAGCCTCGCTGCGGCGCGTCGCCCATTACGACTACTGGTCCGACAAGGTGCGCCGGTCGGTCGTCGCCGACGCCAAGGCCGACCTGCTGCTCTACGGTAACGCCGAGCGCGCGGTGGTCGAAGTGGCGCATCGTCTGGCGGGCGGCGCCGCGCCGAAGGACTGCGGCGACATCCGCGGTGTCGCGCTGTTCGCCCGCGTGCCGGACGGCGTCGCGGAACTCGGGGCCGACGATCTCGACAGCGCCGAGGAGGGCGCGCGCCGGGGCGACGTGGTGATCCGGCTGCCGGCGTTCGATGCGGTCGAAAGCGATCGCGTCGCCTATGCGCGGGCCTCGCGGGTGCTGCACCGGGAGAGCAACCCCGGCAACGCCCGGGCGCTGGTGCAGCGGCACGGCGACCGCGACCTGTGGGTCAATCCGCCGCCGATCCCGTTGACCACGCCCGAAATGGATGCGGTCTACGAACTGCCCTACGCCCGGGCGCCGCATCCCCGCTACGGCGATGCGAAGATCCCGGCGTGGGACATGATCAGGTTCTCGGTGACGATCATGCGCGGCTGTTTCGGCGGCTGCACGTTCTGCTCGATCACCGAGCAAGAGGGCCTCATCATCCAGAACCGCTCCGAGGGATCGGTGCTGCGCGAGATTGCGACCATTCGCGATTGCACCCCCGGCTTCACCGGCATCATCTCCGACATCGGCGGCCCGACCGCCAACATGTATCGGATGGCGTGCCGGGACCCGGCGATCGAGGCGGCGTGCCGGCGTCCGTCCTGCGTGTATCCCGGGATCTGCCCCAACCTGAACACCAGCCACGACGCCCTGATCGGGCTCTATCGCAAGGCGCGCGCGGTCGATGGCGTCGACAAGGTGATGGTGGCGTCGGGCGTGCGCTACGATCTCGCGGTCGAGAGCCCCGCCTACATCGACGAACTGGTCACCCACCACGTCGGCGGTTATCTCAAGATCGCGCCCGAGCACACCGAGCGCGGGCCGCTGTCGAAGATGATGAAGCCCGGCATCGGCGCCTACGACCGCTTCAAGGCGCTGTTCGACGCCGCCGTCCGCAAGGCGGGGCGGAAATACTACCTGATCCCGTACTTCATCGCCGCCCATCCGGGGACCACCGACCAGGACATGATGAACCTGGCGCTGTGGCTGAACAACAACCGCTACCGCGCCGATCAGGTGCAGACCTTCCTGCCGTCGCCGATGGCGGTCGCGACCGCGATGTACCACACCGGGATCAGTCCGCTGCGCCCGGTGCGGCGCGGCGCGTCCGAGACGGTGGAAACCGCCAAGGGCCTGCGTCAGCGGCGGCTGCACAAGGCGTTTCTGCGCTACCACGATCCGGACAACTGGCCGCTGCTGCGCGAGGCGCTCAAGCGGATGGGGCGCGCCGACCTGATCGGGTCGGCGCCGCATCAACTGGTGCCGGCCGGGCAGCCGCGTCCAGCCGGTCCGGGAGGCAAACGCAAGCCGGTGCGCGGCGCGACCGGCAAGTTCACCACCAAGGGGGTGCGGCGCTGACGCGGCCCGGCCATGGACCGCGGCTTTCCGGTTCGGAGGTCGGCGCGCCCGCACGGCGCCCGGGCGAGGTCGACATTCGCCGGTCACGATCCAGTGGATGACGCAGGCGTCGCTGCGGTCCCGGTTGCGACGTCCGGTCCCGTTTGCAGCCCGCGCCGCAAGCGTGATCGGAACGTCAAATCCACCACACTATCGCTTTGCCCCGTTCTTTCGCCCGACCGCGAGTTCCGATTGCCGGCGCGGCGGCGCGGTGGTCCCTCTGACGATCAGTTCCGGACTGATCAATATCGTTTTCGTACTGCCTTCTTGGGTTGCGATGCGCTCGAGCGCCAAGCGGGCCGCCGCCTGTCCCAGGCCACGGCAGGCGACCCGGATCGTGGTCAGGTCGATCCGCGGCAACCCGGCCATCGGAATGTCGTCGAATCCGACCACGCTGATGTCGTCGGGAACCCGGAGTCCGAGGGCGTCGAGCGCGCCGAGGCAGCCGACCGCCGATTGATCCTGCGCCGTCATGATCGCGGTCAGGTTCGGGTGCTCGCCGAGCAGCCGCCGCGTCGCCTCGCGTCCCGCCTCGATCGAATAGCCCGCATGCTCGAACACCACCGTTTCCGGCGGCGCGCCCTTTTCGCTCAGGAACGACTGCGTTGCGGCGATGCGATCGTCGGTGACCGCGGAGTCCGGCCGGCCGGTGATGAAGCCGATCGCGCGGTGCCCGAGGTTCCACAAACATTCCAGCGCGATCCGGGTTCCTTCGTGGAAGTCGACTCCCACCAGGTCGTTGGTGAGACGCTGGTGCCGCCGGTTGATCAGCACCAGCGGTACGCCCGAATCCTGGATTCGGCGCACGCTCTTGCTGTTCATTCCGTGGATGAACAGCAGGATCGCGTCGACCTGCCGGTCGAGGAAATGCCCGACATAATCGTATTCGACCTCGGCGCGGTGATCGGTGTTGCCGATCAGCAGGAAGTGTCCGTTCTTCATGAAGACTTCCTCGGCGCCGCGCACCACCTCCGCATAGTAGGAGTTGGCAATGTCGGCGACGAGCAGTCCGATCGAGTGGGTCTTCCCGGTACGCAGGCTGCGGGCGAGCGGAAATGCCCGGTATCCGAGTTCCTCCGCGATCGCCTGGATGTGCCTGCGGGTGTCCTCGCGGACCAGATCCTTGCCCGCGAGGGCGTTCGATATGGTGGAAACCGCCAGGCCGCTCGCGCGCGACAGGTCCCGCAGGGTGACGCGACCCTTCCTGCCTCGCGGGTCCTTGTCATTGCTGCCAGCCATCACTTGTTTCCCTGTTTCGCCGAATCGGAAAAGCCGACGTGCCACCGGCATGCAGCCCCAACGCCGGCGGGCATCGGCATGATCGAACACCGGTGAACCTTCGCCACGTCGCCGCAGTTCCGCCGGGCTTCTCTACAGGCCACCGCAACCGGCGTCACCGGTGACATCGACCCTGGCGGCCGCCAGCCGAAGACGCCGTGAGGAAAAAGCCGTTCATTCAGACGCCCTCGGCCGAGTTGTCAGTGGGCCAAACTACCACTCTCCGGTGCATCCGCCATCACCGGGCGTCGACCCCGCCGGGCGTCGACCCCGCCGGGGTTCGAGCGGGCGGGGCGGAAGCCGGTTGACACCATCAAAAACCTAAAATAAAAACGTTTTTATCACGAAGTTGTGGCGACGCTATCTTGGCGGCGAGGCTTGGCTCGCGCGTGCGAGCGCTCGCGTCCGTCCAAACTGTTGGTGAGGGCCGATGACCATCCAGTTTCCCGAAAACAGACCCGATTTCTCGTGGGAAAACCTGCGAATCGGCGACGACCTCGGAGTCGTGAAGGGCAAGATCAATGAGGGGGCGGTGCTCGCGCACGCCTTTGCCATTGGCGAGAACCCCGATCTCTTCCTGCCTCCCGGCGGTGCCGCCGTCGTGCCGCCCACCCTGCTGGTCAACGAGCTGCTGAAGCTGTTTCTGATCGGGTATGACTGCACGAAGCCCGGCCTGCTCATCGGGCTGCATGCCAAGGCCGTGATCACCTACGAGGCGCCGCTGTCGGTGGGCGAAGAGGTCGAGATCACGGGCTCGCACGTCGCCAAGTATGTGCGTGGCGGCCGCCGGTTCCGCTCCGCGCTGAGCAAAGCGGTGTCGAACGGCAAGACCATCGCCACCATGCTGGCGACCGAGACCGTCGGCTACACCGCCGAATACGGCGCGGATCAAGGCGACATGCCGGCGAACTGGGCGGCCGATCTGCCCAAGGTGTCGCCGACGGATTTCGATTCGGCGCCCAAGGCGGTCGCCGGTGCGGTGACGCCCGGTTCGGTCATCGGTCCCCTCCGGCGCTGGGCCGGGATCGAGCAAAGCGTCAGTTTCTCCGGGTATCCGTTCAGCTGGGCGCATGAAACCTGTCAGCCGATGCGCCAGGGGCTGCACACCAGTCCGGAGATCGCCAAGCGATCCGGCTTCTCGGCGCCGGTTGTCCAGGGGCTGCTGTCGGCCGCCTACATGACGTCGATGCTGGGCGCCGCCTTCCCGGACAGGATCACCCGCGGCACGCAGCTGTCGCTCAACTTCATCGCCCCTGTGCTCGTCGGCACCGAACTGGTCACCCGCGGCCGGATCCAGGATCGCGTGACCGTCGAAGGCCGCGACGTCGTGCAGGTCGCGGTGATGACGCAAGACCACAAAGGCCGGGCCGCCGCCGTCGGCTATGCCCGGGTGCCGGTATGAGCGAGGCCGTCAAGCCGTTGAGCGGCGTTCGCGTCGTCGATCTGTCGCGTTGGATCGCCGGTTCGCACGTCGCGTTGATGCTGGGCGACATGGGGGCCGACGTCATCAAGGTCGAGACCCCCTCGGGTGATCCTTCGCGCCTTTCCGGCCCGTTCATCAACGGCGAGTCCTCGTATTTCATGGCGTTGAACCGCAGCAAGCGCGGCGTGGTGCTCGACTTGCGCAACCCCGACGATCTCCGGTTGCTGGGGGCGCTGCTGGGCAAGGCGGATGTGCTCATCGAGAACTTCCGCCCGGGGACGCTGGCCGAAATGGGGTTCGGCAAGGAGGCGCTCGAGAAGCTCAATCCGCGGCTGATCACCCTGTCGATTTCGGGCTTCGGCCAGACCGGCCCCTACGCGCAACGCGGCTGCTTCGATTCGGTCGCTCAAGCCATGGGCGGGCTGATGGCGGTGACCGGCGAGCCGGACGCCGAACCCATGCGCGCCGGCCTGTATGTCGCCGACTACTCGTCGGCGCTGCACGGGGTCATCGGTGTCTTGCTGGCGCTGACCGCCCGCAGCCACACCGGGCGCGGCCAGGCCGTCGAAGTCGCGCTGGTGGAGAGCCTGCTTTCCATGACCGCGACGATGATCCCGGGTTACGCCGGTGCCGGCGTCCTGCCGGGTCGCGAGGGCACCTCCAACCCTCACGCGTCACCGGTCGGCCTGTTCCGGGCGTCCGACGGCTACGTCCAGATTTCGGCGTCGTCGACCGCGCTGTTCGTCGGGCTCTGTCGCGCCATGGGGGCGCCGCAGCTGGCGAAGGATCCGCGCTTCATCACCAACCAGGACCGGCTGGACAACGCGCCGGCGTTGAAAGCCGAGATTTCCCGGTGGACGGAGACGCGAACCCGCCAGGAGATCATGGACCAGCTGGTGGCCAACGGCGTTCCGGCCGGGCCGGTGGTCGAGATGAGCGACATCATTCAAGACCCCCAACTGCGGCACCGGAAGTTTTTCGCCGCCATCACGCACCCGGTCGCCGGCGAAGTGGAATTCGCCGGCCCCGTCGTTCGTCTGGCCGATACGCCTGGCCTGGCGGTTCGTCCCTCTCCGACCCTCGGCCAGCACACGCGGGAGATCCTGCGCGAATGGCTCGGGATGTCGGACGACGCGATCGAGGTCGCTGTCAGCCGTGGTGGCAGCGGCAAGGCGAAGTCGAACTGATCTGCTTTTCGACCGATGCCCGCTGTCGGGCACGATGTCTTGACGACACTTCTAGACAGGGAGTTGCGGTATGGGGATCGTTTGCAGAATCGGCGCCGTTGTCAGCCTGGTGGTGAGCTTGGTTTTCGGGGTATTGGCGCCGGCCTCGGCCGAATATCCCGACCGGGTCGTCACGGTGATGGTCGGTTTCCCGCCCGGCGCGGTCACCGACATGATGGCGCGCAGCTTCGCTGCGACGCTGCAACAGGAGACCGGCCAGACGGTGGTGGTGGAGAACAAGCCCGGCGCCAGCGGCCAGGTGGCGAGCCGGCAGGTGGCACGCTCGGCGCCCGACGGCTACACGCTGATGGTCGTCGTGACCCACCATCTCATCAACCAGGCGATCTATCCCAACCTGCCTTACGACACCGAAAAAGACTTCACTCCCATCGCGAATTTCCTGACCACGCCTCTCATCCTGGTGGTCGGGCCGGATGCTCCCTACAACAACCTGAAAGAGTACCTCGAAGCGGCGCGCAAGAGCGGCACGATGCAGTTCGGTTCCAGCGGAACCGGTTCGGGCGGGCACATGTCGGGTGAGCTGCTGTCGTCCTTGTCCGGCGTTCCCTTGACGCACGTGCCCTACCGGGGCGGCGCGCCGCTGGTCACCGACGTGATGGGCGGGCATGTCCAGTCCGCCATCTCCGATCCCCAGATCCTGACGCCGCTGATCCGCTCGGGCAAGGTCAAGGCGCTCGGAGTCACCTCCAAAGAGCGTTCGCCCGCGCTGCCGGACATCCCGACGTTCGCCGAGCAGGGCGTGCCCGGGTTTGAAACCGAAATGCCGGCCGGACTGCTCGGCCCGGCCAACATGCCGGCGGACATCGTCGCCAAACTGAACAAGATCGCCCTCAAGAGCACCTCGACCCCCGCCGCGCAGGAGTTCATGCAGAAGTTCAGCGCCGTCGCCAGCACGCTGACGCCGGAACAGTACAAGGCCTATCTGCACGAGGCGTTCGCGAAGTGGAAGAAAGTTGCGCGAGAGCGCCGGATCGAGGCGAAGTAGCGCTCGTTTCTCTCCTGGTTCGAATTCTTCAGATCCGAATGGACAACCCGTGACCGACCGACACTCGCGGCCTCATACCGGACGTATCGCGCTGGTCACGGGGTCCACCGGCGGCATCGGCTTCGCCGTGGCCGAGCGCCTGGCCGCCCTCGGGGCGGACATCGCCCTGCATGGTTTCGGCGACGCCGACCAGATCGGCCGCCAGGTGGCGGCGGTTGCCGATCGCTTCGGTGTGCGCGTGCATCACTTCGATGCCGACTTCACCGACGCCGGCTGTTTCCCCGGGTTGGTCGAGCGCATCAACGGGCGGCTCGGTCCGGTCGACATCCTGGTCAACAACGCCGGCATGCAGCACGTCTGCTCGATCGTCGATTTCCCGCCGGACAAGTGGGACGCGATGCTGGCCATCAACCTTTCGGCCGCTTTCCATACCATCCGCCTGTGTGTCCCGGCGATGCTGGCCCGGGGGTGGGGGCGGATCGTCAACATCGCCTCGGTGAGCGGCCTGGTCGGCACCGCCAACAAGCCGGCCTATGTGGCGACCAAGCACGGTCTGGTCGGGTTGACCAAATCGGTCGCCATGGAGTTCGCGACAACGCCGGTCACCTGCAATGCGATCTGTCCCGGGTGGGTGTTGACCCCGATGGTGCAGAAGCAGGTCGACGCCCTGGGCGCGCGCGAAGGACTGGACGGCGCGGCCGCCGCGGCGCGTCTGGTCGGCGCGAAACAGCCGTCGCAGACCTTCGTCACGGTGCGACAGGTGGCCTCGCTGGTCGGCTACCTCTGCAGCGACGATGCCGCGGAAGTCCGCGGCGCCCACTGGAACATGGATGGAGGTTATGTCGCCGCTTGACGGCGCACGCGGTGGCCGGATCTCGCGTGTTCACCACCGAACCGGCGCCCGACGATATCTGACGCGTTCCCTGGAGCCGGGCGCCACTGCACCGTTCGCCGTGCCGCAGACCGCCGGTTCCGATCGATACCCCCGAAAGCCCCCCAGGTTCGGCGGTCCGCCGAGCACGACTGAGCGAGCGATCCAGCCTGCCGGAGGCAGGGCGTTCGCTTTGTGCACCTGCCAACGTCCGGCACCAACACCCGCGAATTGCTGAATCAATTCGGGGTGGGGAGTTGTCATGACGACGAATGCCGCGGAACTGCCATCCGACCCGTTGGAGCCCACGCGCGTCACCAAGAACAGTTGGTTGACGTTGACCGCGGCGATCCTGGGTTGGTGCCTGGACGCCATGGATTGGATGTTGCTGGCGCTCGCATTGCCGTTGATCGGCAAGGATCTCGGTCTGACGCTGCCCGAACTCGGAATGCTCGGCACGGCGACGCTCGGCGGCGCGGCCGCCAGCGGGCTGTTCGTCGGCGTTCTGGCCGTCAAGTTCGGCCGCGTCCGACTGTTGATGGTCACCATGCTGTGGTACGCGGTCTTCACCGGGTTCTGCGGCCTGGCCAACGACTTCTGGCAATTGCTGCTGTTGCGCTTCCTGACCGGGCTCGGGCTCGGCGGCGAATGGGGCGTCGGGGCGGCGTTGATCTCGGACACCTGGCCGCGCAAGTATCGCGCATGGGCGTCGTCCGCCGTCTACAACGGCTGGCCGCTCGGCTACGGCCTGGCGTCGGTGGCGTTCATGACCGTGACGCCGCTGTGGGGCTGGCGGGGCCTGTTCTTCCTCGGCGTCCTGCCGGCGATCGTCGCCATCGTCGTTCGCCTGACGGTGCCCGAGCCGGAGGCCTGGACGAAGAGCAAGCAAGCGCCGAAAGCGGCGAAGCCGACCGCGCCGCTGCGCTCGCTGTTCCAGGGTCCCTATCTGCGCCGTACGATCCTGGCGACGGTGATGTCGAGCGGGGCGCTGATGACCAGTTGGGCCTGCAACACCTGGATTCCGTCCTTTCTGTACACGGTCAAGCATCTGGACGTGGTCCGCACCGGAAGCTTCCTGATCATCCTGAATCTCGGCGGCATGGCCGGTCATCAGACCTTCGGCTATCTGTCCGGCAAGCTCGGCCGCAAGCCGTCGATGCTGCTCGGCATGGCGCTGACAGTGGTATGCACGCTGATCTACATCAACATCGACAGTCCCGATGCGATCTTCTGGTTCAGCCCGATCTTCGGGTTCACCACCTACGGTTACTTCGGGACGTTCGGCAGCTATCTGTCGGAACTCTATCCGGTGGAGACGCGGGCGACCGGCGTCAGCTTCACGTTCAACATGGGCCGCGGCCTGTCGATGGTCTCGCCGATCATCGTCGGCATCCTGGCGGCGTCGTACGGCCTGGTGTTCGGCATCGGCGTGACGGTGATGTTCACGGTGGTCGCCATGGTGGCGTTGATCCTGCTGCCGGAAACCCATAATCCGCGCGAAGCGCAGGAGGTCGAGCGGGCAGCCGCGACGCAATGACAGGACGAATCGCGAGAGATGCTTCCTCGGATCCGTCCCGGACGGGAAGCATCTCTCCGATCGCGCGATGCAGCACGGCTGAAAACGGCGCAGGGGGTTGCGATGAAAGAACGGCGTCCGGCGGTCAGCGAACTGGCGACAGGGCTGTTGTTTCCGGAAGGACCGGTTGCGCTGCCCGACGGGTCGGTTCTGGTGGTGGAGGTCGCCGGCGAATGTCTGACGCGCATCGCCGCCGACGGACGAAGAACGGTGGTTGCGCGCCTCGCGGGCGGCCCGAACGGCGCCGCGATCGGGCCGGGCGGCAAGGTCTATGTGTGCAACAATGGCGGGTTCCGCTGGGCGAAAGACGACACCTACGGCTTGAGGCCGGCGGGGCAGGCGGAAGGATATGTGACCGGCAGCATTCAGACGGTCGATCTGGACACCGGTCGTGTCGAAACACTCTACGATCGCGGACCCCACGGGCCTCTGCGTGGCCCCAACGATCTGGTGTTCGACAGGACCGGCGGCTTCTGGTTCACCGACAGCGGCAAGAACCGGCCGCGCGATCTCGACCGGGGGGGCGTCTACTACGCCCGGGCCGACGGCAGCGCGATCGAACAAGTGCTGTATCCGGTCTGGACGCCGAACGGGATCGGTCTGTCGCGCCACGAGGACATCCTGTATGTCGCCGAGACATGCACGGGCCGCTTGTGGCAGTACGAAGTTTCCGCTCCCGGCCGGATCGGGACGCGGCCATGGCCGTCCTATCACGGCGGCACGCTGCTCGGGTCGGTGCCCGGCAGGATAAATCCGCAATGCGATTCCCTGGCGCTGGACGGCGACGGCAACATCTGCGTCGCCACGCTCGGGATCGAGGGTGGTGTCGTCGTATTTTCTCCGGACGGAACGCTGATCGAGAGGGTGCCGGTCGACGATGCCATGACGTCGAACATCTGCTTCGGCGGGGCCGGCTTGCGCACCGCCTATGTCACGCTGGCGGGGAACGGAAGGCTCATCTCCATGGAATGGCCCCGGCCCGGTGCGGCTTTGGCGTTCTGAAGACTGGCGCCGGATGCCGCATTCCGTGCGGCCGTTGATTCCACCGGACCGATCCTCGTTCGAACGGCGGCTGATCCGTTCTCCGGATCGGCCGTACATGGCGCCCGGACGGCGTCTCACGCCGGGGCGGCGTCCCAATAGGGCTGCGGGCCGAAGCGCGCGGCCAGAAAATCGACAAAGGCGCGCACCTTGGGCGACAGATGGCGCAGGTGCGGATAGACCGCGTTGAGCGTCATGTCCTGCGGGACGAAGCCGTCGAGCACGGCCGCGAGCGTGCCGGCCTTCAGGTCGGCGCCGACGATGAAGGTCGGCAGATAGGCGAGGCCGCCGCCGCCCAGCGCGACCGCGCGGATGGCGTCGCCGTTGTTGGTGATCAGCGGCCCCTCGACCGCGACCGGCCAGGGCCGGCCCTGCGGATCGGCGAACCGCCATTCATGGGTGCGCGAGACGTTGGCGTAGCGCAGACAGGCGTGATGTGCGAGGTCGCCCGGCGAGGCCGGGACACCGCGCGCCGCCAGGTATTGCGGCGCAGCGCAGACGACGCGGCGGATCGGCGCCAGCCGGCGCGCCACCAGGCTCGAGTCGGCCAGCGCGCCGATGCGGACCGCGACGTCGAAGCCCTCGTCGACCAGATCGACGAACCGGTCGTTCAACGTCACGTCGACTTCGATCTCCGGGTAGCGGGCGAGAAAGTCCGGGATGGCGGCGGCCAGATGCAGGAAGCCGAAGCTCATTGGCGCGTTGACCCGCAGCGTCCCGCGGGGGGCGGCCTGGAGTTGGGTGACCGCCTGGTCGGCCTCGGCAAGGTCGGCGAGCACGCGGCTGGCGCGCTGCAGATAGTCGCGCCCGGCTTCGGTCAGGGTCAGCGAGCGGGTCGTGCGGTGCAACAGGCGGGCGCCGAGCGCGGCTTCGAGCGCCGCCACCTGGCGGCTGACCGCCGACTTGGAGGTGTCGAGGCGGCGGGCCGCCGCGGTGAACGAGCCGGTTTCTCCCACCCGCACAAAGGCTTCGACAGCGGCAAGGCGATCCATTGTTGCATTTCCGGGAACAGTATTATTTTCACAATGTGTATTGTTGCTTCCCTTCGTGCAAGCTAAGTTCCGGGTACCACACCGGGGTCTCGAACCGGTACGGGCGGGCGTTTGCCGACGAGGAGACAACGATGACCAAGGTTTTGGTGCTGTCTTATTCGTCCTACGGCCATATCGAGCAGATGGCGGGTGCGGTCGCCGAGGGCGTCCGAGCCGCGGGGGCCGAAGCCGTCGTCAAGCGGGTTCCGGAGCTGGTTCCCGAGGCGGTCGCCCAGAAGTCGGGGTTTCGGCTCGACCAAGCCGCACCGATCGCCACCGTGAACGAGCTGGCCGACTATGACGCGATCATCTTCGGAACCCCCACGCGCTTCGGCAACATGGCGGCGCAGATGAAGAATTTTCTCGATCAGGCGGGCGGCCTGTGGATGCAGGGAAAGCTGGTGGGCAAGGTCGCCTCGGTGTTCACCTCGACCGCGACCCAGCACGGCGGCCAGGAATCGACCATCCTGACCTTCCATCCCGTGCTGCTGCATCTCGGCATGATCATCGTCGGCCTGCCTTATGCATTCCAGGGCCAGATGGGCGTCACCGAGGTGATGGGGAACTCGCCCTACGGCGCCTCGACCCTCGCGGCGGGCGACGGCAGCCGCCAGCCTTCCGCGGTCGAACTCGAGGGCGCGCGTTATCAGGGCCGGCACGTCGCCCAGATCGCCGCCAAGCTGGCGGCGTAAGCGCGGCCGCAGGGGCAGGCGGTCGTCCGGTTGGCCTTGGCACGGCGGGACCGTGACTTTCTCGCTCGCCTGCGCGGCTTCGGTGTCTCCTATTCGCCGATCAGCTCCTGGCGGTGCCGCTCGAGTTCGTAGGCGTAACGGCGCATCGCATAGGTCTCGGACAACGACCCGATCACCTGCCGGTTGTCGGTCGATTGCACCACCGCCAGCACTTCGGCCTCGGTCGCCTCGAACGCGGCGACCGCTTCCTTGACGGTCATGGTCGGTGTCAGCACGATGTCGCGGAAGTGCAGGATCTCGCGCACCGCGGTCGTTTCGGTGAGCCCGGTCGAATGGGCTTCCGCCACCACCACCATGCCGGCGTAGTTCTTGTCCTCGTTCAGCGCCACCACATGGGCGGTGGCCGCCAGCGGAAACACCATCCGGAAGCGCGCCAAGGTGGTGTGGGCCGGCACCGTGCGGACATC
>JAVBUK010000174.1:0-7128 GCA_031555345.1 Xanthobacteraceae bacterium
GGCACAGCTCGCCAAGGAACTGTGCATCATCATCCACTTCATCAGCCACCTCGCCACGCCGGACGGCACGCCGCACGAGGAAGGCGGGCGGGTCATGATCCGGCACTTCAAGGGGTCTCGCGCCATCGGTTTCTGGAGCCACTTCATGTTCGGCCTGGAGCGGGCGCAGCAGGACGATGATGCCGAGGTGCGCAGTGTCACCACGTTCCGCGTGCTCAAGGACCGCTACACCGGAAACGCCACCGGCGAGATCATCTATTACGGCTACGACAAGGAAGCCGGGCGCCTGACGCCGCGGGAGGACCCTCCGCCGGAAGCGAACGGGCACGGCTTCAACAAGCCGGAACAGGATAACGACGATTTCTAAACCCCTGATCCTCGACCTATGCGGGGGAACAGGGTCGTGGTCTGAACCGTACCGCCGAGCGGGGAGCTACGATGTCATGGTCGTGGACCCACAGGAGTGGCTGCCTGACGATCCAGGGACGGGCGACGTCCGGCTGTTTGAGCACCTCGGCCGTCCGGTACGTGGCGTGTTGTGCGCTCCGCCATGTACGGACCTGGCGAGCAGCGGCGCCAGGTGGTGGCGGGGCAAGGGTGAGGAAGCACTTCTCAGTGCGCTCGCCATAGCTGACGCCTGCCTACGTATCGTCCTCGTGCACCACCCCGTTTGGTGGGCGCTGGAGAACCCGGTCGGACGCCTCAGGCGGTTCTATGGCCCCCCCAGCCTACGTATTCAACCCTTGCGACCACGGCGATCCGTACACCAAGAAGACGTTGTTGTGGGGCGACTTCTCGCTCCCGAAGCGGAGCCCGGTCGAGCCCTCAGAGGGAAGCCGGATGTGGTCACTCCCCGCGTCGCCGGATCGCGCTCGCATCCGCAGCGCCACGCCGCAGGGCTTCGCCCGCGCGTTCTTTGAAGCGAACCCATGAAGGACAACGACGATTTCTGACGTGTGCGAGCCGCTGGCCGTGCCCGGCGGCCCGATGGGTGTCCGCGTCAAGAGGCAACGCAGCGTCGTGATCATCACCGTGGAGCGCGGCGATACCATCGTCACGCAATTCCAACTCCCCGCAGACAGAGCACGCGAGGTGGCCGACGCCATCCTCGACGTGTCCGAAAGGAACAACGACTGAGCCGGTATATCTTCGATATCGAAACAGACGGCCTGCTCGATACCCTCACCAAAATCCACTGCCTTGTGATCAGGGACATAGACACCGGCCATGTGTTTCAATGCAGCAATGACGCGGCCTCACTTCCCATCACCGAGGGGTTGTGGCTTCTCGAACACGCCGACCTCATCGTCGGACACAACATCATCAAGTTCGACATCCCCGCGATCCAGAAGGTTTACCCTGAGTGGTGTCCCGGCCATCCGCAAGACGGACGACTTCGGGGCGGGGCAGGGCCATTGGTTCGGGACACCCTGGTCCTGGTTCGACTGACCCGGGCCGATATCAAGGACGACGACTTCGCGCTGGTCAAGCGGGGCACGTTGCCCGGCGGGCTTGCCGGCAAGCACGGCCTTGAGGCGTGGGGCTATCGGCTGGGGAGGTGGAAAGGCGACTACGCCAAGGTGCGAGAGGCCGAAGCAAAGGCGCTCGGCATCCGGGACAGGGTCGCCGTCGACAAGTTTGTATGGAGCACCTGGAACCAGGAGATGCAGGACTACTGCGTCCAGGACGTGGAGGTCACCCTTGCGCTTTGGGAGCACGTCCAGGGTATTCTCGGGCAGGGCTGGTCTGACGACTGTGTCGAGTTAGAGCACGCCGTACAGTGGATCGTCGCCCGGCAGGAGTGCTACGGTTTCGCGTTCAATATCGAGAAGGCGGCGAAGTATCATGCCGCGCTGGTGTCGCACCGCGACCGGCTGAACGACGAACTCCAGAAGACCTTTCGCCCGAAGCAAATACGCTCGGTGTTCATCCCCAAGGCGAACAACAAGTCGCGCGGATACGTGAAGGGCGAGGCATTCGAGAAGGTGAAGGTTGTCCCCTTCAACCCGGCCTCGCGGCACCACGTCGCAGAGCGGCTCCAGGGTCTCGGGTGGGAGCCGAACGAGTTCGGAAAGGATGGCAAGCCGTCAGTCTCCGACGATATCCTCAAGCTGCTTTCCTTTCCGGAGGCCAAACTGCTGGCCGAATTTTTCATGGTCGAGAAGCGTCTCGGCCAGCTCGCGAGTGGCAAGGAGGCGTGGCTCAAGCACGAGTGCAGGGGCCGCATTCACGGCGGCGTCGTGACCAACGGCGCGGTGACCGGCCGGATGACGCACCAGCGGCCGAACATCGCCCAGGTCCCCGCGATCAAGCGCAAGACCGGCGAGACGCAGCCCTACGGCAAGGAGTGCCGCGAGCTGTTCACCGCCAGCCCGGGCAAGGTTCTGGTCGGCTGCGACGCGGATGCGCTCGAACTGCGCGACCTCGCCGGCTACATGGCCCGCTACGATGGCGGTGCGTACATCCGAACGGTCCTCGAAGGCCGCAAGGAAGACGGCACCGACATGCACTCGGTGAACGCCCGCGCGCTCGAATGCGCCCGCGACACGGCGAAGACGTGGTTTTATGCCTTCATCTATGGGGCCGGCGACTACAAGCTCGGGCTGATCCTCGGCGTTGCCGGTTCGGTCGGCCAGATCACCGCCGCCGGCAAGGCGTCGCGCCGGAAGTTCATGAAGAACCTGTCTGCGCTCGGCAACCTCGTCGAGGCAGTGAAGGCGAAGGTCAAGTCGCAGGGCTATCTTCGCGCCATCGACGGCCGCCGACTGCGCTGCCGGGCCGAGCACAGCGCCCTGAACACGCTGCTGCAAAGCGCGGGTGCCATCCAGATGAAGCGCGCCCTCGTCATTCTCGACGACGGTCTCCAGGCCCGGGGATACGTCCCCGGCACTCACTACGAATTTGTTGCGAACGTGCATGACGAATGGCAGATAGACACCAATCCAGACATTGCGGACGAGGTGGGGACGCTGGCCGCGGACGCGATCCGCTTGGCCGGCGAGCACTACAAGTTCCGGTGTCCGCTGAAAGGCAATTTTGACATCGGTCCCGACTGGGCTTCAACCCACTGACGCCCACGGCATAACCGGCCGGCACTATCTCGGAACGGCGAACGAGCATCTCGCCGCCGCGCACTACTTGGCGCGTGGGTGGCAGGTCTACTGGCCCGCTGCGGTTTCCGACAACGCCGACCTGATCGTGTCACGCCACGGCGAACTGCTCCGTGTCCAGGTCAAGACGGTAACGGCCGTCGCCGACAAGCGTACCGGCGCCGTCTCGCTCCAGTGCATCGTTCGCAGAGACCTGAGAGAGCCAGCCGCACGAGACCGCTACGATGTTCTGTTCGCCATTTCCGAAGACCGCGCGTGGGAGATCCCCAGCGCAGATATCGGGAACCTCTGCACGCTGCGTTTCGGACAGCCGAAGCGGCGTTGGGACAGGCATGAAGTGCCGCTTGTCCGAAGCTGATCACGCGGCGTGGGCAGCGCTGCTCCGAAAGAAGTACGGCATCCCCGCGCCGACCGATGAAGAGGAGGACGAGGAGTGATCACGCTCCTGATCGACGGCGATATCTTCGCCTACAAGGCGGCGTTCGGACACGAGAGCGAGGTTGACCTGGGCGACGACGTAATCTCGTTGCGCGCGGACCTCGCGGAAATCGAGACGGCCGCCCAAGACGCCATTGCGGCGGTCGTCGACAAGCTCAAGGCTGATCGTGTGATCGTGGCACTGAGCCACGACACCAACTTCCGCAAGACGCTCTACCCAGACTACAAGGCCAATCGGTCGGCGCGCCGCAAGCCGATCGGGCTGCGTCACGCGAAGCAACACCTCGCCAAGAAGTTTGACACCAGGGTGAAGGACAGCCTGGAGGCGGACGACGTGCTCGGCATCCTCGCCACGATGCCGGCGAAAGGCGACGGCAAGCGGGTCATCGTCACCATCGACAAGGACCTGTTGCAGATCCCCGGCCGGCACTTCAACCCGGACAAGGACACGAAGCTGGTGGTGAGTGAGGCAGAGGGCGACCTCGCGTTCTTTACCCAATGCCTCACCGGAGACAGCACCGACAACTATCCCGGTTGTCGTGGCATAGGGCCGAAGGCGGCGGCGCGCATATTCCACGGTGAGCAGTCGGAAAACTGCTGGCCGGTGGCCCCTGAGATGTGGCGTCGGGTCGTGGCCGCCTACGAACGAGCCGGCTTCGACGAGGCGTACGCGCTTACCCAGGCGAGGCTCGCCCGCATCCTCCGCAACACCGATTACGATTTCAAACGAAAGGAACCGATCCTTTGGACACCCTGATTGAGGCGTGTCGTTCCAGGCACGACTATTGCGTCGACCGGGTTGCGATGGCGATTGCCGGGGCCAAGACGTTGGAGGCATGGAACGCGCTGCACGATTGTGAAATGGAGGCATGGCGTCGGTGCGCTAAGACCGCCATCGACGCCTACGAGGCCGCCCGCTGATGAACTCCGTCATCGGCCTCTACAGCCCCCTCCCGCAGTCCGGCAAGACCACGGTCGCCGGCTTGTTGGCCAACTACCTGAACGGCACCCGGGTGTCATTCGCGGACCCGATGCGCCGCCTCGTCATCGAGTTCGTCACGCCGTTCATGGACGGCGGGGTGATGGAGGTGTGGGACTGGATTCGTGACGACCGCAAGGACACCAAGCCGATCCCCGGCCTGGGCGTCACACTGCGCCACCTGCTGGTCACGATCGGTACCGACTGGGGGCGCCAGAAGGTCCACCCCGACGTGTGGGTAATGCAGGCCCGCGAGCGCCTGCGGCAGGAGCGCCGGTTCGGTCCGGTCATCTTTGATGACGTGCGCTTCCCCAACGAGTACGCGATGCTCCGGAAGGAGGGAGCGCTGCTGATCAAGGTCTACCGTCCCGATGCGCCGGAGACTGGCGCCCCCAACGAGGGGCAACTGGCCGGCCTCCCGTTCGACGATATCATTACCAACGTGGGAACCCTCGACGACCTCATCGAACAGGTCGACCTGCTGGCCCATGACCGCTTCGGGGCGCGTCGCTGATGGCACGTCTCGAACGTACCGAAACACCAGGGAATAGGTTGCACTTCAAGACCCCTGAACCATCCCCTGGATCGCCTCTTCCGGCCTTCTCTCGGGACCTTATTCAATACCTTGAGGTTCACTTTCCCAACTCCTTACCGACGCCCACCGCGGCTTTCGAAGAAGCCGTCATCGAGATGGCGAAGGGGTGGGGCCGGCTCGAAGTGATCGAGCACCTCAAGGAACTGCTGAGAGAAATCGAAGAACAGAACCATGTGTATGGGCGGACAGAGCGCGCCCCCGGCCGCGCAAACCCCAGCTCCACCGCCGGCACCGCCGGCTGACGGCCCCATGTCTCCCGAGATGAACGAGCAGGGGGCCAAGAACCAGAACGCCTCGAACTATGTCGCCAATGCGCGGCGCGGGCGCAGCTCCCTCGTCATCGACCGCACCACTTCGGCTCCAGCCGGCGGCTCCGGTCTCAATATCCCGAGCTGATCAATGTGCCTCGGCGGATCAAGCTCCCCGGCGTCCACCGCCCCGACGACGCCCACGCCCGTCATCAATGCGCCCATGCAGAGCGCCGACGATGCGGCCAAGAAGAACGCCCCGGCGGCGGACGACAACCAAGCCCGCAAGGCGCTGTCCATCCCGGAGCGCTCCACGACCGGCACCGGGCTGAACATCCCGGCGTAAATGGCCGCACCTGAAAAAGGCGTGGCGCACGCTCGGTACGATCACCTCGTCCCGTTCCGCGAGCCCTTCCTCATCCGGGCACGCGACTGCGCCACGCTCACCATCCCATACCTGATGCCGCCGATGGGGTTCACCGAGACCTCCATCCTGCCGACGCCCTACCAGAGCCTCGGCGCCCGCGGCGTCCGGACCTTGGCAGCCAAGCTGCTGCTGTCCCTCTATCCACCCAACACGACCTTCTTCAAGTTCGAGATGGACGACTTCACGCTGCGGCAGCTCGAAGCCCAGGCAGGCAGCGCGCTCCGTGGCGAAGTCGAGAAAGCATTCAGCGCCCGCGAACGGGCCACCGTGATGGAGATGGAGAACGCGCAGTTCCGCGTCGTCGCGGCGCTCGCGCTCCAGCACCTGATCTGCTGTGGCAACTTCCTCGTCCACGTCCCGGCGAAGGGCCGCGCCCGCGGCTTCCGACTCGACCAGTATGTCGTCAAGCGCGATCCGTCCGGGAACGTCCTGGAGATCGTCGTCAAGGAGATGGTCTCCCAGACCGTGCTCCCGCGTGAGATCCGCGAGGCCGGCGCTTCGTATGACCGCACGCACCACGCCGCCACCGGCGACAGCGAGCACAAGAACGTTGAACTCTACACGCGCATCGTGCGCACGGAGGACGGCTGGACCGTCTACCAGGAGGCCAACGGCATCGTCATCAAGAAGACGATGGGCTCGTATCCGGTCGACCAGTGCCCGTGGATCGTGTTGCGTCTTGCCACGCAGCCCGGCGAGGACTACGGCCGTGCCTATGTGGAGGAGTTCCTCGGCGACCTCGACAGCCTCGAAGGGCTGAGCGAGACACTCGTCGAAGGTTCCGCCGCAGCCGCCCGCATCGTGTTCCTCGTCAAGCCCAGCGGCGTGACGCAAGTCCGCGTCGTGTCGAAGGCGCGCACGGGTGACGTGGCGGTAGGCGACGCCAACGACGTGACCGTCGTCCAGGCGCAGAAGCACGCCGACCTTCGCGTCGCGCGCGAGCAGGCGCAGGAGATCGCCACGCGGCTCTCCTATGCGTTCCTCCTCAACGCCTCCGTTCAGCGGCAGGCCGAGCGCGTGACCGCCGAAGAGATCAAGTTCATGGCGGCCGAACTCGACGACGCGCTGGGCGGCATGTACGCGCTGCTGTCGACCGAGTTCCAGCTCCCTGTCGTGACCCTCTTCGAGGACCGCATGGAGCGCGTTCGCAAGCTCGAACCGCTCCCGAAGGGTGTCTCCCGTCCGATCATCACGACCGGCATGGCGGCGCTCGGGCGCGGCATCGACCTGCGCAACCTCCGCGCCTTCACGATGGATATCGTCCAGACGCTCACGCCCCAGGTCGCGTTCCAATACCTGAACCCGACCGAGTACATGAAGCGCGCCGCTGC
>JAVBUK010000395.1:0-4648 GCA_031555345.1 Xanthobacteraceae bacterium
CCCTTCGCCGCGGCTCCGCCGAGCGTGCCGCCGTCCGCCGCCGCGTCGTCGACGGGCGCGCCCGGCCAGCAGCCGCCCGCGCAGAAGACGTTCTGTCTCGACTGGCGTCTCAAGTGAGCTCGGCTTGAGGTTGTGTCTTCAGGGTTGCCATGCATCACTTCGATTACCGCAACGGCGTGCTGCACGCCGAAGAGGTCGATCTCGCGCGTCTCGCCGGTGAGATCGGCACGCCGTTCTACTGCTATTCCAGCGCGACCCTGACCCGCCACTACCGGGTGTTCGCGGACGCCTTCGCCGACGTGCCCGCGTTGGTGTGCTACGCCATGAAGGCGAACTCCAACCAGGCGGTGGTGCGTACGCTGGCGCGGCTCGGCGCGGGCGCCGACGTGGTCTCGGGCGGCGAACTCAGGCGCGCGCGCGCCGCCGGCATCGCGCCGGACCGGATCATGTTCTCCGGCGTCGGCAAGACCGCGGAAGAGCTCGCCGCCGCGGTCGACGAGGGCATTCTCTGCATCAACGTCGAGTCGGAACCCGAGCTCGAGCTGCTGGCCGCGATCGCGGCCGGCAAAGGACGTACCGCCTCGGTTTCGCTGCGGGTCAATCCCGACGTCGACGCGCACACGCATGCCAAGATCGCGACCGGGCGGGCGGAGAACAAGTTCGGCATCCCGATCGGTCGGGCGCGCGACGTATACGCGCGTGCCGCCGCGCTCGCGGGCGTGCGGGTGACCGGCGTCGACATGCATATCGGCAGCCAGATCACCGAACTCGCTCCGTTCGACGACGCCTTCGCGCTGCTGGCAGATTTCGTGCGCGTGCTGCGCGCGGACGGGCACCGCATCGAGCACGTCGACCTCGGCGGCGGCCTCGGGATCGCCTACCGCGACGACATCGATCGGCCGCCGCACCCGGACGACTACGCGGCCATCGCCAAACGTGCCATGCGCGACCTCGATTGCACGCTGGTGTTCGAACCGGGTCGGCTGCTGGTCGGCAACGCCGGCATTCTGGTGGCCCGCGTGCTGTACGTGAAGCGCGGTGAGGCCAAGACCTTCGTCATCGTCGACGCCGCCATGACCGATCTGATCCGCCCCACCCTGTACGAGGCGCATCACGAAATCTGGCCGGTCCGCCAACCCGCCGCCGGTGTCGTGCGGCGGCGGGTGGACGTGGTCGGTCCGGTCTGCGAGTCGGGCGACTTCCTGGCGCTCGATCGCGAGCTCGAGGAACTGGCGCCGGGCGATCTCGTGGCGGTGATGACGGCGGGCGCCTACGGGGCCGTGCAGGCGGGTACCTACAATACGCGCGCGCTGGTGCCCGAGACGATGGTCAACGGCGACCAATGGGCGCTGGTGCGCCCGCGTGTCGAGGTCGACCGGTTGATCGGTCTCGACCGCCTGCCCCGGTGGCTGTGATGTGAAATTCGACGGGTCGGTCGCTCGGATGGCCGAACCAACGGCGTGCCCGCAAGTTTCCGTGAAACAGGCGCATTTCGGCCAAGTCCGGATGGAAGCCTCGGGACCCCATGTTATCCTGACGCGCCGCGTATGCGCCTCTCGGAGAGCGGATTGAGAGACTTGGAGCCCGATACCGACAATGCGCGGCGCCGTGCGGCCGATCAGGCGGCCGCGTCGCTGCGTCACGCACTCGAACGGGCCTGGTGGGCGCTGCTGTGGGAGCGGTTGTGGCCGGCGCTGGCGTCGATCGCCACCGCACTGGGCTTGTTCCTGGCGTTGTCCTGGGCCGGGCTGTGGCTGTGGCTGCCGCCGGTGGGACGCGCCATCGGGCTGTTGGTCATGGCGGTCATCACCGCCGCTGCCGCGGTGCCGTTGCTGTCGGTCCGGTTGCCGACCGATCAGGATCGTCTCCGCCGGCTCGACGCGCGGTCCGGCGTCTCGCACCGGCCCGCGACCGCGCTGGTCGACGAAATGGCGACCGCCGGCGAAGATGCCTGGTCGCGCGCGCTGTGGCACGCCCATGTGCAGCGCACCCTGCTGCTGGCGCGGGCATTCAAGGCCGGGCTGCCGATGCCGCACCTCGCGGCGCGTGATCCGTTGGCCCTGCGTGCGTTGGTGCTGCTGCTCGCAGTGGCGACGTTCTGCGCCGCGGGCGGCGAGCGCATGCGGCGGGTGACGGCCGCGTTCGACTGGCAGGGCGTCGTGGTCCCGCCCAATTTCCGTCTCGACGCCTGGGTGTCCCCGCCTTCCTACACCGGCCGGCCGCCGGTGATCCTGCCGGGCCTGAAGCCGGGCGAGCCGGCGATGGCGGCCGCGGTGTCGGTGCCGGTCGGCAGCGAACTGATCGTGCGGGCGAGCGGCAAGGCGCGGTTCGAGATCGTCGTCAACGGCGGGCTCGCGCCGGTCGCCGAACGACAGCAGCCCGTCGCGGCGGGCACCGACGAGCATCGCTACACCATCACGGGGCGCGGCACCGTGGCGATCCGCGGCATCGCCAACGACGACATCGCCTGGGCGTTCAACGCGGTGCCGGACCGTGCGCCGGTGGTCGCCCTGACCAAGGATCCCGAGCCGCAGGTGCGTGGCGCGCTGCAGCTCACCTACCGGCTCGAGGACGATTACGGCGTCGTCGACGCGCGCGCCCGCTTCGCGCTGGCGCCGCAGCCGGGCGGCGAGGCCGCCCGCCGGCTGTACGACCCGCCGGAGTTTTCGCTGGTGCTGCCGCAGATGCGCACGCGCAACGGCGTCGGCACCACCATGAAGGATCTGACCGAGCACCCCTATGCGGGAGCCGACGTCACCATGACGCTGACCGCCCGCGACGACGCGGGCAACGTCGGCAACGGCGCGCCGGTCGCGTTCACGCTGCCCGAGCGGGTGTTCGTCAAGCCGCTTGCGCGCGCGCTGATCGAACAGCGTCGCGCGCTCGCGCTCGACGCCGACGCGCGCGATCGCGTGCTGATCGCCCTCGACGCGCTGGCGATCGAGCCGGCCAGGTTCACGCCCGAGGCGTCGGTCTATCTCGGGCTGCGCGCGGTCTTCTGGAGCCTGGCGCAGGCCGGGAGCGACGACGATCTGCGCGCGGTGGTACAGCGTCTGTGGGCGATGGCGACCCGACTGGAGGACGGCAACGTCTCCGATGCCGAGGCGGCGCTGCGCCAAGCGCAGGACGCGCTGCGGCAGGCCCTGGAGCGCGGCGCGAACGAGCAGGAGCTCCGGAAGCTGATGGAGGATCTGCGCGCTGCCCTCGACAAGTTCCTGCAAGCGCTGGCGGAGGAGATGCGCAAGAACCCGCAGTCGGCCCAGCCGCACGACCGCGGCTCCTCGCGCCAGCTGCGGGCTCAGGATCTCAAGAACATGATCGACAAGCTCGAGCAACTGGCGCGGTCCGGCGCCAAGGATGCCGCGCGGGCGATGCTCGACCAGTTGCAGCAGATGCTCGAGAACCTGCAGACCGCGCGTTCCGGGCAGATGAACGACGGCGCCGACGACATGGCCCAGCTCGACGAGTTGGGCGACGTGATCCGCAAGCAGCAACAGCTGCGCGACCGCACCTTCAAGCAGGGACAGGAACAGCGCCAGCGTGGTCGACAAGGGCAACAAGGGCAACAAGGGCCGAACCAGGACGGCCAGGCGCCGGGCGGCCAGCAGGACTTCGGCGATCTGCGGCAGAACCAGCAGGCGCTGCGCGACCGGCTGAACAAGCTGATGGAGGAGCTCGCGCGGCGCGGCCTGAATCACAAGCCGGGCGGCCAGGACGGCCGGCAGCCCGGCGCCGGCGAGCACGCCGAGCAGTTCGGCCGGGCCGGCGAAGCCATGGGTGACGCCGAAGGCGCGCTGCGCGAGGGCAATGCGGATGGCGCGGTCGACAGCCAGGGCCGCGCGCTCGACGCGTTGCGCACAGGTGCCCAGAGCTTGGCGCAGCAGCTCCAGCAGGGCCAGGGAATGGGACCGCGCAACCGCGATGGCCAGGCGCGGGCCCAGGATGATTCCGACCCCTTGGGGCGACCGAAGCGTGGACGCAACTTCGAGGACGGCAGTACGGTCAAGGTGCCGGGCGAGATCGATGTGCAGCGCGCCCGCCGCATTCTCGAAGAGCTGCGCAAGCGGTTCGGCGAGACTTTTCGGCCCCAGCCCGAACTCGACTATATCGAACGGCTGCTGAAGGACTATTGAGCCGTGGCCGTCGGCCGCCGGCTTGGCCGGCCGATCGTCGCGGACATGGCGACGCCGTCGGAAGGCCGGCGCGACCGAGACGTGATCGCAACGCGCCGTGGCTCAAAACAGCGGCTGCATCCGGCCGACCTGCAGGGGGCCCAGGAATACGTCGAATCCGGCGAACCGCAGCGGCAGCATCACGGCCTTGCGACCCTCCAGTTCGGCGGGCTGCCCGAGCATCGAGACGCCGGCGACCGCCAGCGCGGCGTTGCCGCGCGGTCCGAGCAGTCGGTCGAGGTTGAGGCCGGGGAGGATGCGGTCGGCGGCGCTCTGCGACGCCCGCGCCATCGCGTGGTCGAGGCCGAGCGCGGCGACGAGCTTTTCCATTCCGGCCACGGTCAGGCGAATCTCGCCGGTGAGGCCGCCCTGTGGGGTGAGCGCGAGCGTGCCTTGTCCGACGGTGACGATCTCTCCCTGCTGCACGCGCGACGGCTTGATCTCGAGCCGGCCGTTGACCGCTTGCAGGTCGCGCA
>JAVBUK010000012.1:0-5611 GCA_031555345.1 Xanthobacteraceae bacterium
CGCGCCCGGCATCCAGGGCGATGGCGGCCATCGCATCCGCAAGGCGTTTGCGCGCCTCGGCGGCGTTGTCGCCCGCGGCCACGGCGCGCTGCGCCGACGAACCATGCACCAGAACCTTGCCGCCGAGCGCCGCGCACAGCCCGACCAGCCGCCGCATCGCCTCGAGCGTCCGCGCCCGGATCGCCGGGTCCGGCACCGTGAGCGACAGGCCGGCGGGCTTCGCCAGCAGCCAATGCAGGCCGGTGACGACCAGCCCCGCGCCTTCGACGGTGGCGCGAACGCGCGCCGCCCCGGCGGCACTCACGGCTCCCGGACTGTCGAACAGCGTGTAGGGGGCGATCTCCAGGCCGTCATAGCCGCACGCCGCCGCATAGGCGCACTGCTGTTCCAGCGGCATTTCCGCCAGCACCTCGTTGCACAGCGAAAAACGCATCGGAACCTCGACCATTTCATGGGATCGCTTTGCCGACCATCCTGCCGGCGACCGGGATGGTCGGGCCGATGCGCATGCCGCGCCCGGCGGGTGTGACCCGCTCGCGTTCGCTTCTGCCACCTATCGGCCCGGATCGAGCACAATGAATTTTGGTTGCGGAGGCCCGTTCTTGTCAAGACCCCCACATGGTTTTGTTGGGAAAATTCGCAGCATAATCAGTCAATTAGATCAGAAAGCAGGATTCGCGCCAAGAACTCCTAGATGCCGAGGGACCGGCTCGAATTCGACCTGCGTGCGATGTCAACAGCCAAAGTATCGTTTGATTTTGCGTGGCGTTTGACTGCTTCGACAGATGCCATTGCAGATGCGTAGAAATGTCTGGCGGTTCATCTCTCCCCGGGGCTCAAAGATCCCCTGCGCAACACCGTTGTCTAGAGTCCTCGCGGCTTCGATACGAGCCTTTCGATAGAAAACGTAGGACTGATGCGTAAGCCACTCGTGTTCGTGCGCTTGGAGGATGCAGGTTCCATCACAAAGGTTGTTCGTCCACGTGGTAACGGAGACGATTAGCTGATCCCCATTCTCGCAAGGATCCGTACAAACGACATAGAGATGACGTCGACTAAGGTCATGAGACGGCCCGGAAGGAATGAGCAGCGTGCCGGCTCGGGCGGCCACTTAGTGGACCCTCGCCCTTTCGAATGCCTCTTCGATCGCTTGGAAACTAGTGCTCATTTCTAGAAAAGCTTCAGCGTTTTTGACCCCGACCGCATTAAGAATCCTCCGCAACGGGATTTCCGTCGAGCTACCGTTTGGGTCTTCCCACTCAGGAACGTTCCTTGGGTCATGCGTCCAATCGCGCAACTGCCACTGGTTCATGTGGCCGAAGCGTTCCCAGACAGCATTGGCGCATTCAATGTCAGCATCACTCAGTTCGTCCAAATCAACCGACGATATTTCCGGACGAGCGAGCGCGATGTTGTAGTTTGCGCAGTCCTGCAGGAACTCAGACCAGCCACACTCGTCAGGGTCGTAGTCGCCCGCGATATAGCTGTAGGTCTGCGAATTGACCGGGCCGTGAGGCATTGAGCAGCGTTTTTCATCAAGCACCGGGAACCCAAAGTTCTTGATACTTTCTCGGTCAACCAAGTATACGAGCTTAACCGCCTTGAGAACGTTGAGCGACTGCTTCCCGCACTTTAGGATCAAGTAGGCAATTAATTGCGCTGCTTTTCTTGGTTGGTAGGCCATACCGCATCCTCTCCCTGTGCCTGCCATAGCTCTTCCCACACGCTAAGCACGACGCCGACATAGGGAACCTTGTCTCAACATTTTACCCTCAAGCTCTCCAGGCGTCAAAGTTTGTAAGAGGTTCGTTACGAAGGCGGCGGCGAAAGCCGCCTTTTCCGTGGCCGCTTGCGCCAGTCGACTGCAGCTTTCTCCACCTTGTCTCGAATGTCGCGCCGCGCATCTGCACGTGCGAGCGCGCGCACAAACGCGAGGATGCTCTCCGCAGGTTTCTTCGTTCCAAATTGCCTAGGAATTCTACTCATGGCTGGTCCCCTGGCCGACATTGGCCGGGCTCGCCATATCAGGGGTATGGTAACGGGTTTCCCTACGAAAAGCGCCTCAAAACTCGAATTTATTGTTTATTATCAAATACTTAACAAGCTACTGGTAGCGGAGGAGGGATTTGAACCCCCGACACACGGATTATGATTCCGCTGCTCTGACCAGCTGAGCTACTCCGCCACGCTAGAGGCCGGGATATAAGGAGCAGCACGAAAGGGTGTCAAGCGTGTGATCGCTCCGACCCCCGGCGCCATCCACCAGGTGGCGCGGGCCGGCGAACCGGCGTTCGCCCGCCAGCCCCGCGCGACTGGCCTCACCCGATTGTCGCACCGGGGCATACGCGGTTCCCGGCGGCACACGCCGCGCCCGGCGGCGCACGCCGGCCCCGGCGACGCAGCACCCATCCCACGGTCCGGCGTCGCGCGGCACCGGGGTGGGTTTCGCTTCGGATCACTGTGCGGCGACCGTGTGCAGGCTCGCCCGCCCACGCTTGCCGAACCGGATCAGCGAGAAATGCCCCAGCGGCGGCATCGGCCGGCGCTCGATCAGCTCGATGTCCTCGCGCCGTTCGACCCAGTCGGTGAGCCGGGCCCAGGGGAATTCGGGCCGCCAGCCGAGCCGGCGCGCCACCGGCGCGAACCATTGTTCAAACGCCTGCCGCAGCCCGCTCTCGGCGCCGATGTGGTTGACCAGCACGATTTCGCCGCCCGGCTTGAGCACGCGCGCGAACTCGTCCAGCGTCTTTTCCGGATTGGGAACGGCGGTGATGACGTATTGGGCGACCACGACGTCGAACGAATTGTTCGCCAGCCCGAGATGCTCGGCATCCATCACCGCCAGCGCTTCGACATTGTCGAGCCGATGGTCGATAACCCGCTCCCGCGCCTTGCGCAGCATCGGCTCGGACAGATCGACGCCGACCAGCCGATGGCTGCGCGCATAATCCGGCAGCGAAATTCCGGTACCGACACCGACCTCGAGGATCCGCCCGCCGACCCGCTCGGCCGCGGCGATCGCCGCCTGTCGGCCGCGGTCGAACACCGCACCGAACACCAGGTCGTAGACCGGCGCCCAGCGCGCATAAGCGCGCGCGATCGTGCCCTTGTCGAGTTCGTCGCCCCGCATACCCCCGCCCCCGGCGTATCGCCGCTATTCCGCCGCCTCCGCGCCCGCCGGGACGCCGATCGGGTGCGGCCCGGCCTGGGCGGCCGCATTTCTGATGAAACCGCCGCCGAGCACGCGCGCCTGCCCTTCCGGGGCATCGTAGAACACGCAAGCCTGGCCTGGCGCGACGCCCTCTTCGCCGGCGACGAGATCGACGACATAGCCTTCCGGGCCGTGACCGAGCCACGCCGGCTGCGGCGGCCGGGTCGAACGCACCTTGACGTGGACCTCGAGCCGCTCGTGCGCCAGCGCGGCCTCGATCTCGCCGTCGCCGAGCCAGTTGACCTCGCGCAACCACATCCGGGTCGTGCGCAGCGCCTCGCGCGGCCCGACCACCACGCGGCGGGTGGCGGCGTCGAGCCGCACCACGTAGAGCGGCTCGCCGGCCGCGATGCCGAGACCGCGCCGCTGGCCGACGGTGAAATGGATGATGCCGTGATGGCGGCCGAGCACCCGACCGGCGAGATCGACGATCTCGCCGGGATCGGCGGCGCTCGGCATCAGACGTTCGATCACGTCGGTGTAGCGCCCGGTCGGCACGAAGCAGATGTCCTGGCTGTCGTGCTGGTCGGCGACCGCCAGCCCGTGCGCGCGCGCGATCTCGCGCACCTCCGGCTTGCTCATGTCGCCGAGCGGAAAGCGCAGAAAATCGAGCTGCTCGCGGGTGGTCGCAAACAGGAAATAGCTCTGGTCGCGCTCGGCGTCACGGGCGCGAAAGAGGGCTCGGCCGCCGGAGTCGAGCCGACGCGACGCCACGTAGTGACCGGTGGCGAGCACGTCGGCGCCGAGTTCGCGGGCGGTGTCCAGAAGATCGCGGAACTTGATCGCCTGGTTGCAGTCGACGCACGGCACCGGCGTCTCGCCCGACACGTAGCTCTCGGCGAACCGGTCGATCACCGCCTCCTTGAAGCGGCTTTCGTAATCGAGCACGTAATGCGGAATGCCGATCGCACCGGCCACCCGGCGGGCGTCGTGGATATCCTGGCCGGCGCAGCAAGCGCCCTTGCGGTGGGTCGCGGCGCCATGGTCGTAGAGCTGCAGGGTCACGCCGACGACGTCGTAGCCCTCGGCCTTGAGCAGGGCCGCCGTCACCGAGGAATCGACGCCACCCGACATGGCCACCACCACGCGGACGTCCTGCGGCCGGCCCTCTGTGTCCAGACTGTTGAGCATCACTGTCGCGGCCTGCCGCGCTCCTTGACCAATGCTGCGAGGGACCGGCGGTATTCCTGCAGCCGAGCCCTTCCCCGCGCGCCATGTCCTGAACCAGGACTTACTATAGGGTGCGACGGCCAGGGTGCAACGGTCCCGGCGCGACCCGGCAGATGTTGCCGGACAACGGAAAGGCTTGCCCTGACGGCCGTTTGACGTCGCCGTGCCGACCTTTCAAGCAATTGTAAAATATACATTTTCTCTGGTACGCCGAATGGCCCGCCGATTGCACGGCCAAGCCCGGACAGCCCCTGCGAGGTGATCCGGTGTCGAAAGTCGCGTCTCAGTCTACCTCTTCCGTCTCCCCCCTGCGCACGTCTCGCCCCGTGTCGCAGGCCGTGCGGCACATGCCCGATGCCAGGGTCCGTTCACCGTTCGCGGAACTGATGGATACGGCAACAGCCGAGCCTCCGGCCAAATCCCCGCCGGCCCGGTCGCGTTCCGACAACGCCAGCGCCAATCAGGACGCGCCGTCCGGGGCTCGTGCCGCCGACGCCTCCTCGTCGCCTCGGCCCCCACGCGCTGCCAACGGCGCCGATGCCAGACGCGACGGCATCCAGGGCAATGACGATCCGGCGGCGACCGACCCTGCAGACCAGGACGCCACGATCGTGGCCGACGCCCCGGGGCACACCGGCGCCCGCGACCAAACGTCGGCGGCGACCGAGCCCGCGGAGGACGGCGCCGCAGATGCGGCCGCGGCGACCCAGGATCAGCACGATCAAAACACCGCGACGCAAGACGCCGGGGTTGCCGTGCCGGTGCCGCCGATGGTTCCGGAGACACCGGTTGTGCCGGTGAGCACCGCCAGCCTGCTGCCCGCCGCCGCCGACGCCCCGGACGGAATCGAGCCGGTCTCCCCCGATGTTCCGGCGCCAAACGGGCCGGCGGCGCGCACCGCCCCGCCGCCGCTGTCTGCCGCGCCCCGCGACACCCCCGTCGCGGCCGGAGACCCGAACGGCGCCCGGGCCGAAGCGGAAGCCGAAACCTCACCCGGCACGCCGGCCCTCAACACCGGCGATACCCGGAAACTCGCAGCCCATAGCGGCGGTACGCCTGCCAAAGCCGACGCCGGCGATCTGGCGGCGCCCGAAGCCCGCCAGGCCGGCTCAGGCGAGCCCCAGGGTTCCGTCGCGGCGGAGGCCCAGAAACCGGAAATGCTGGCCGGCCGGTCCTCCGCCAAACCCCGCACCCCGATCGCGGCGCCCGATCCCGGCGGTGCGAACGACG
>JAVBUK010000144.1:0-2832 GCA_031555345.1 Xanthobacteraceae bacterium
CAGTTGATCCGCTTCTACGGCGACAGCATGCAGATGCTGGTTCCGCGCTATCTGGAGGTCTCGATCGATTCGTTCGCCAAGGAACAGGAGAAGTTCCGCGCCCAGATGGCTCAGGCGTTCGGCGCCGGCGGCAGCGGTCCGCTCGACGAGCAGGTCCGCCGCAACATCGAGATGTTCGAGCACGCCTTCTCGATGTTCGCCTCGTTCGCCCGGCGCGAGGCGCCGGCGGGCAACACCGGCAAGCCGAGTCCGACCACCGGCGGCAGCGGCGACATCAACGACCTCAAACGCCAGCTCGACGAAATGCAGAGAAAGATCGATCGGCTGAGCGAAAAGAACGACGGCCGGAGCTGACGCCGCCGCGCCGCCGTCGATCCAGCCGTCGAGTCGTGCTATTCGGCCGCGGCGACCGCGCGCCTGCGCGGGCCTCCCCGCCGTTCGGTGGAGGCGAGGCCGATCAGTGCCCCCTGCAGATAGTCACAGCCCCAGTCGGCCAGCATGGCGGCGGACGGTTCGTCCTGCACCCATTCGGCGATGGTCGTGAGCCCGAGCCGCTGCGCCAGATCGATCAGCGTGTGGACGAACGCCCGGTCGTCGTCCGAGCGGGTCAGGTTCTGCACGAAGGCGCCGTCGATCTTGATGATGTCGACGGAGAGGTTGCGCAGGTTGCGGAACGAGGTAAAGCCCGCACCGAAATCGTCGATGGCGATACGGCAGCCGAGATCCTTGACGCGCGCGATGAAGCCACGGGTGTCGCACAGGTCCTGGATCGCCGCGGACTCGGTGATCTCGATGATCAGCCGCTCGGCGATCTGCGGATGGGCGCGCAGGCTGGCGGTGAGGCCCGACCACCAGTCGGGATCCACGGTGGAGGCCGGCGACACGTTCAGGCTGACCTGAAGGTCGGGAACCTGCGACATTTCGGCCATCACCAGCTCGAGCACGCGGTGATCGAGCAGACGCACCAGGCCGAAGCGTTCGGCGACCGGGATGATGTCGTTGGCCTGCACCAGCGCGCCGTCGGCGCGCTTCACGCGCATCAGGCACTCGTAGAACTTCGGCGCCCGGGTCCTGGCGCACACCACCGGCTCGAATGCGATCAGGACGCGGCGGTCGTTGAGTGCGTTGACGATCTCGTCGGTCCAACGCGCGTTCTCGCGCCGCAGCGCATCGCGCTCGACGTTCGGCCGGAAGGCCTGGAACGAACCGCGTCGCTTCGCCTTGGCGGCATCGAGCGCCTCCTGGGCCCGCAACAGGATCTCGTCGACGCTGCGGGCGTGACGCGGCGCGTTGACCCCGCCGATGGTGACGGTGACCGCCACCGGCCCGGCATGGGTCTGGATGACATCGTCGCGCATCCCGGCGAGCAGGCGCTCGGCGGCGGTGGCGATGTCGCCGGGCGTGCAGTTCTTGAGGATGATGCCGAATTTGTTGCCGGAATAGCGGCCGAGACAGTCGCCGCCGCGCAACTTGGAGCGCAGGCGCTTGGCGACCGAGGCGATGACCTCGTCGGCGACGTCGAACCCGTAGGCTTCGTTCACCCGGCTGAGATTGTCCACCGCGGCGATCAGGAAGGCGCAGGACGAGCGAAACCGCATCGCCTCCTCCAGCGTGGCGCCGAGCACCTCGGTGAGATACCAGCGGTTCATCTCGCCGGTGAGCCCGTCGAACCGCGACAGATAGGCGAGCCGCTCTTCCTGGGCGTGTCGCGCATTGATGACGCGGACCACGCCGAGCGCTCGCGCCGGCTTGCCGTCCGCCCCGGCGAACCAACGGCCGACGTCCTCGATCCACAGTTTCGCATTGGTGTCGGCGTTGGGGATCAGACAGTACTGAACGTCGTAACGGACACCGCCGCCGCTGTCGGTGTCGGTCGAGCGCATGACGGCGTCGAACCGCGTCTGCATGTTGTCGGTGGCGAGCTGCTGGGCGTAGGCGCGACCGGTGGCGATCGCCGCAGAATCGAAAATCTGCAGAATCGACCCGACGTTCGATCCCCAATGCAACCGGTCACTGGCGATGTCCCATTCGTAGGGAGCTTCGCCGACCGCGGCGAATATCTCGTCCGCGTCGAACCGCCACGGTTCTCCCCCACGCGCCTCGGTCGTTGCACAGGACGACAACGGGCGGGAGCCGTGGCGCGGATCGTCCACCCGCGCGGTGGTTTCATTTCGGGTCACAGTGAATCCTGAGTTACCGGAGGTAATTTATTAACGCGAACAGGTATCGCCGGTTAATCTATTGGAAAACGGTAAAATTCCGCTAAACCGCGAAACCCTGACGGACCCCGCGACCGCCGGCACAGCGTTTGCAGCGTCCTGGTGGCAAGGCGGGAATCGTCCCGTTTCGAGACGAGAGGCGGCATGCGGCCGGTCGGAGGCATCACCAACACCCCAGCGACGGGCCAAGTGGTCCGCGGCGCGCTGGTGCCGACACCCGACCAGGCCGCTGGTTCGGAGACCGGGCGCGTCCCGATCGCCATCGCCCCGCCGGCTTCGCCGGGTCGCGCGCCAGTCACGATCCGCCGGCCGGCCGTGGGCTTTCTTGCCCAGCTGATCGCCACGGCCGAGCAGCTGCCGCAGACCCGCAGCCGGCGCCGCATCGACCCCGGCACCGCGATCGCACGATACCGCACCACCGCCGACCCGAGGCCCGCGCATCGGCACCTCCGCGACTGCTGACAGACCCTGGCCTTGACGATCGCGGCGCCACGTCGCGTTCCACCAATGTGGGCGTGCGGGTCGAGAGCGGCCTGAGCGGCACGATCGCGTTTGAATGGCAGGGATCGGCCGTGCGCCCTGCCGTGGCCGGGGAAATGAAAGTCGCGAATCG
>JAVBUK010000263.1:0-4937 GCA_031555345.1 Xanthobacteraceae bacterium
GGTCGTGGTGACCAAGGACCATGCACGGCGATTGCGGCGCGTGCTCGATCGCGCCGCGGAGGGCCGCACGATTCGATTCTCGGTACGCTCCGCGCACTACTCGGGCTTCGATCCGGACCAGTGGTGGCGCACGCGCACCGGAATGCGGACCGGGATCATCGAGTTCCAGAAGCTCGTGCTCGACCTGCTGCGGCACCCGGTCCCGTTCTGACCGGTGAAGGCGCAACATCACCCTGCTGCCGCCGATCAGCCCGACTGTCGCGGCAACACCGACCGGCCCGGGCAATCCTGGAATCCGCGCCTGCATGACCTGGGGGAAGCGCACTTGGGCGTCGCGGCCGCCGGCTGCGAGAGCCAGGCCGGCACCGTTCCCGCCAAGGCGCAGGCCGGCGGCAGCGTCGAGGGTAACATCGTCCGGAAAAACTCACCGGACGGTGCGTCGCCCGCATTGTCATGGTTGCACAAAAGTGGTTCTTACCTTGGCGTCGCACGCGCGAATGTCGCGACAATCGGAGGCGCGGGCTCGTGCAGGCCAAAGTATTGCTGTTGTCGCAGCGGCGGATTTTCGACCTCGTCGCGTTTTGTCTCACCTACGAGTTCGAGGATGTGTTTGCCGCGGTCACCGATGCCGAGCGAATCGATGCGACCGATCTGCCGGCGCTCGAGTTCTCCCGGCGTGCCTACAAGCTCGCCCACCTGGTGACCGGATCGCCCGGCCTGGCCCGCCGGCTGGCGCCCTACCCGCGCAACAAGGTCGTCCTGAAGGGTGATTTCGAGCTGTTTTTTCCGGTTTTCAGCAACCCCTTCCAGTTGTACGCGCTCGAAATGCTTCCCGACTGGCGACAGCGCTGCGGCAAGGCGGCCTGCTTCGTCTCCGAACTCTATGCCGAGAACCTGCCGGGCTATCTGCTCGAACTGTTGTCGGCGTTCGACCACGTCTTCGTCGGGCTCCACCACTGTGTCGACGGCGTGGCGCGCCTCACCGGCCGACCGTGCTCCTACCTTCCGCTGGCGACCGACGTGATCCGCTTTGCGCCGCCCTCGCCCGACCAGCCGCGCCCGATCGCGGTGTGCAACATCGGGCGGCGCTCGTCGGTCACCCACCAGGCGCTGCTGGAACAGGCGGAACAGCATCGGATGTTCTACTACTACGACACGGTGGCGGCGAGCGGCTCCGACCTGAAGCAACGCACATTCCGCGTCGACAGCCCGCACGAGCACCGCTTCATGCTCGCGACGACCCTCAAGCACAGCCGGTACTTCTTCGCCAACCGCAGCCATGTCAACAATCCCGAGTTCACGGCCGGCCGCGACGAAATCTCCGCACGGTTTTATGAAGGCGCGGCGGCGGGCACGGTGATGATCGGCGAGGCGCCGCGCACCGCGGAATTCGGCCGGCAATTCGACTGGCCGGACGCGGTGATCGACGTGCCGTTCGACTGCCCCGAGATCGGCCGGATCCTGGCCGACCTCGACCGCGACCCGGAGCGGTTGCGGACGATCGCGCGCCAAAACGTCCGACAGGCGGCGCTCCGGCACGATTGGCTCCATCGCATCCGGGTGGTGTTCGACATCCTCGGCCTGCCGCCCACGGAACGAATGCAGGAACGCGCCCGGGATCTCGATCGGATTGCCGCCAGCTAGCCCACCAGCAGGCGGCGCACCGCACCAGCCCCGGGGGCCGACGATGCGGCCGGTCCGGCCGCCATCGCGCCCGGCGGGACCGCCGCGACCATGCCGGACAATTATGGTTAATACCTTGTTAAACGTCTGCCGCTACGGTGACCGTCGGGCCCCTCCTACCCGAGGGATACCCGCGAACAACAACCTCACAGTCGAAACGCTCGCGCGGCCGCCGAGAAGCAAGTTGCGCTCATGGCATGAGACCGGATTACCGCCCCCACCCCGTCCGCCGTCAGCGCGGAGCCCGACCGGATGCGCCGCCCACGCGGCGTGTCGACCGGCCGGCGCAGCCGCGACGCGAGCTTCGTTCGGAGGTCGGGCCGCACTGCGATCGGGCGGAGACGCAACCCGGCGTCGCGGCGGCCGGCATCGAAACGGCACATGAGCGCATCCGCCTCACCCGCGCCATCGGCGATGCCCTTCAGCAACTACGCCTTCAACGCGCGCTGTGGGCCAAGTCCGGAACGCTCAGCGGCGGGCGACCCGACGATCTGGTGGTCGAGGCGGCAGGTGCCCGCCGCAACGGGCTGAAACTGCCGGATGACGGCTGGCGGGACAGCGGCGCCGGTCCGACGGACCGAATGCCCTCCAGCGCACCGCCGAACGATGACGATGGCGCCGGAACCGAATTCGACCGGACATCCCGACCGCGGGCCATCTACGAACCGCAGGACCGAAACGCCGCTGTCGCTGCCCGGCAGGAACGCCGGAGCCGACCTCGTCGCCGCAGGCGGATCGGCACATGGACGATGGTATCGATGGTCGCCTGCGCGTTCGCCGCCGGGGTTTACGCCAAGGACACCCTCGCGGACGCGGCTGACACCATTCGCCATCTCATGCGCGTCGCCGCCGGCCCGCCGCCGATTGCCGCCGGCGGCTGGGACGACCCCCAGTCGCCGCCGGAACTGCGGACCTCGTCGATACCGTCCAACGGCCGCCGCGCGGTTTCCGTCGGCCGGTTCGCCGCGTCGCTGCCGCTGCCCGAAACCTACGGTCTTTATGTGGTGAGCGACGATCAGCTGGCGCGACTCGAGCCGATGCGAATGCGGGTGCCGGACACGCGGATCGCACTGCCTGGATTGATCACCAAGCCCAGCCCCGTGGTAGTGCCGGACGGACCGCTGTCGTTCATCGTCTACCAGCGCGAGCTGATGTCGAGCGCCCCCGACCAGGCGTCGATCCGGGTCATCGCCAAAGTGGCGCGGGTGCTGAAGTTCGGCGCGGCCGGCCAGCCGACGACGACGGATCTGGAGGATACATGGGCGGCCCGGTCGGTTTCGGTCGACCTGACCGTCGCTCCGGGTCCCGGCCATCCGGAAATGATGCTGGTCCGGCCCGCCGATCCCGAGCAGGCTTTGTCGCCGGGCCGGTACATGCTGGTCTTCAAGAACCAAGCCTACGACTTCGCCATCGACGGCGCGCCGACCGACGCGACCCACTGTCTGGAGCGGACCGAAACCCAGAACGGCGCGGTCTATACCGAATGCCGCAGTCCGAACGGGACGACCTGACCACGGTGTCGCGCGACGCCCCTGACGCTACGCCGCCGATTGCGCGGCGTTGCCCCTGTGCCAGATCAGCAGTCCGGCGCCGCCCCCGACGAGGCAGATGACGGCCACCGCCAGTTCACCGCTTCCCAGCCCGTTTCCGACGATCACATACGGCAGCATGCCGAGGCCGGTCCAGAACAGCTTCTGCCACTGGTAGGAATCGCGCTGTTTGGCGATCTGTCGACGCGCCTTCCAGATCTCCTTGGCGGCGCCGGAAAACGGCAGGACATGCCGCAATACGGCCGGGACGACGCGCAACAGCAGCAACAATACGACGAACAAGGCCAACGCAACCCAGATCCGGTCCCGGCCGCCGGAGAGCAGGCCGGACAACGGCGGGATCACCATTCCGAGGACCACCCGGGATATCGCGCTCCAGGGCGGGCTGTCGAGGTTGACTAGAAACCGTTCGAAAGGATTCATCGGCTCGCCCCGCACTCGGTTTCAACGGCCGCCCGGCAACCGCACCGGACTGAATTCACGCACCAGCGAATACGCCAACCGCAACGGATGGGTCATCCGGAAAACACCCAGGACCACGACCAGGTAGGCGACCCCGCAGATCGCCGCGGACACCAGCATCCTCGCCACCGGCCACATCCCGTCCAGCAACATTTCCTGGACCGTCGTCGCGACCACCACGGCGAACAGCGCGGCGACCGTCTGGGGACCGATCGTCCGAACCACGTCCCGGCTGTCGATGCCGACCGGGCTGCCGGAATAGGCGAGCGTCGGCACGAACAACAGGAACATGGCGATCGTGTAGGCGATGGCGACGCCGGCGACGCCGAATGGCAGCCCCGCGCACAAGGCCAGCAGCTGGCACACCGTGCTGAACAGGCCCCATCGCATCCAGCGGTCGGACCGCCCGACCGCGACATGCAACCAACCCATGGTGCGTTCGGCGGTCTGGGCGATGCCCCGCACGGCGAAGATGCACAACAGCGGACCCGCCGGCGCCCATTTCTCCCCCAGCAGCACCACCACGAAGTCCTGCCCGACCACCGTGAGCACCGCAAACGTCGGCGCGGCGAAGAAGCACAGCGATGACAGTGCGGTCGACCACGACCGCTTGAGCGCCTCCACGTCGTTCCTGAGCTTGCTCAACCCGGCCACCGCGATGTTGTGCAGCGGGTCGGTGAGAATGTTCAGCACGTTGCTGTCGATCAGGTAGGCGTAATGGAAGTATCCGAGCGGACCGGTGCCCCAGAAATAGCCCAGCGCCACGCGATCGGCCGATCGCGCGACATAGTCCGACACGGTGAAGCCGGTGACGCCCATCCCGAACGCGAACAATTCCCGCAAGCCCGACGTCAACCGCGGCCGTCCCGGCACCCATCGGCAGCTCAACCAGGCGCCCGCGGCGGTCAGCGCCGGGGTGACGATCGGCTTGGCGACCAGCGCCCAGTATCCGAACCCGGCGTACGCCATCGCGACGGCGACCACACTGCCGATCAGGTTCGACAGGATGTCGACGACCGCGATCCGGCGAAACTGCATCGCCCGCCGCATCAGCGCGCAATGCTGAATCGACAAAGCCGTCATGACGAAGGTGGCCGACAACACCACCGTGATTTCGGTCAACGCCGGCTGGCCGAAGAACGTCGCGATCAGTCCGCCGGCACCGGCGACCACCGCGGTCAACACCAGGCTGATCGCGATGTTCAGCCAGAACAACGCGCTGATGTCGGCGTGACTGATCCG
>JAVBUK010000381.1:0-5401 GCA_031555345.1 Xanthobacteraceae bacterium
AGCGCGCCCGGCGATACGCTGCAGGCCGTGCGGGGCCACGCATTCGCCGATCCGCTGGTGGCGCCGGGGCTTTCGGACGTCACGGCGCATGTCGATTTCGACGCCCTGGCGCAGTCGGCGGAAAGCATCGGGGCGCGCGTGCATGGCCCGGTCTGCCAGGCCGAATTCCTCGGCCGAATGGGCATCCAGACCCGCGCCGCCACCCTGCGGAAGATGGCACCGGCCGGCAAAGCCACCGACGTCGACACCGCTCTGGCGCGCCTGACCGAAGCGACCGCGCGCGGGATGGGCTCACTGTTCAAGGTCATCGCTCTCTCGCACCCGGACCTCACCAGCCTGCCGGCATTCGAACCGAGCCCGGAGCCTTCGAGCCATCCAACCCAACCCGGAGACGCCCGTTGAGTCCCGCCGGCCGCGACCTGCCCCTCACCGCGCCCGCTCTGGCCCATCTTGCCGGCGTCCGGCACGCCTTCTTCACCCGACGCGGCGGCGTCTCCGAGGGCCCCTATGCGAGCCTCAACGGCGGCACCGGCTCGGACGATCGCCCCGCCGACGTGGCCAAGAACCGGGCCCGGATGGCGGCCGCGCTGGGCGTCGCTCCCGATCGTTTCCTGACCGCCTACCAGGTCCATTCGCCCACCGTGGTCGTGGCCGACGGGCCGTGGGCCGGCGAACGCCCGCGCGCCGACGCGATCGTGACGCGAACCGCCGGTCTGGCGATCGGGGTGACGACGGCCGATTGCGGCCCCGTGCTGCTCGCCGATGCGCAGGCCGGCGTTGTCGGCGCCGCACACGCCGGCTGGCGCGGCGCGCTCGCGGGAGTGACCGACGCGACGCTGGTCGCCATGGAGCGGCTGGGCGCCGATCGCCGGCGGGTGGTCGCCGCCCTCGGTCCGATGATCCGGCAGCCGAGCTACGAAGTCGGACCGGATCTGGTGGCGCAGTTCGTCGCTGCCGATCCGGACAATCGACAGTTCTTCCGACCCGGCGCCAAACCGGATCACGCCCTGTTCGATCTCGCCGGCTATGTGGCCAGCCGGCTCCGGGCCGCCGGCATCGCCGTTGTCGCCGATCTCGCGCGCTGCACCTATGCGGAGCCGGACCATTTTTTCAGCTACCGGCGCATGACCCATCGGGGTGAGGCCGACTACGGCCGCCACATCAGCGCGATCGTCTTGGCCTGACTTCTTTTTTTCGGACAGGGTTAACAAAGCCTTTCCGGCTGGACCCGGAGCCCGAATGGCGCTACCCATGGACGCGCGATCGACGGCGTCAATCTACCTTCCGCCCGCCTGCGCTGTCGGCATCAGGGGATGCGCATGGGGACTTTGGTAGGCCAGCGCCCTGGTGTCGAGCGCACCAGCATCGAGGCGCCGCCGAACAGGGGGCGCTTCCCGGCCGGCTTCGTCGTCGCGCTGGCGCTGGGTCTGGCCACGGCCGCCTGCAACACCACCGGGCAGCCCACCGCCTCGACCATGCGCGGGCCCACCGTTGCATTCGAGTCGATCGACGGGCCGTCCGAAAGCGTGTTCCAGAAACTGGTTCAGAACCTGACCGAACAAGCCACGATTCGTCAGCTCGCGGTGGTGTCGCGCGAAAGCTCCGCCCAATACCGCGTCCGCGGCTATGTGGCGGCTCAGACGCAGGGAAAACGGTCCACCGTCGCGTGGGTGTGGGACGTCTACGACACCGAGCAGCGCCGGGCATTGCGGATTTCCGGCGAGGAACCCGCGAGCACCCTCGGGCGGGGCACCTGGGCGGTCGCCGACGACGTCGTCCTCAAGCGCATTGCCCAGGTCGGCATGGATCGTCTGGTGGCCTTCGTGGCATCGCCCGAGACCCGGCCGAGTACGGTGCCGCCGCGCATTTCGGCCCCGGCCACGGTGGTTGCAGCACGCAGCGGCGATGCCGCCCCGGAAACCCCGGGGATCGTCCGTGCGGCCGCCTACCAACCCACAGACGACGCCGCCGGCCGGTAGTCCCGCGCCGTCGGCTGCGGCGTGTTCGGAAAAAGCTCCGGGGAAACCAGGGAAACGAAGGTCCTCGTATTGCCACGATGAACCCCTCCTTGTTATCACCGCCGCGCCCGGCGGCCGAAGGCGCTGCCGCGGTCGAGACGGAGGCGGAAATGTCGGGCGGCAAGAACGGTGCGATCAAGCTCGTCGCCGGCAATTCGAACCCGCGGCTGGCGGAAGCGATCGCGGCCCATCTGCGTATTCCGCTGTGCAAAGCCGTCGTGCGCCGTTTCGCCGACATGGAGATCTTCGTCGAGATCCTCGAGAACGTCCGCGGCGCGGACGTGTTCGTGATCCAGTCGACCTCGTTTCCGGCCAACGACCACATGATGGAGCTGCTGATCATCATCGACGCGTTGCGGCGCGCGTCGGCGCGTCGGATCACGGCCGTGCTGCCCTATTTCGGTTACGCCCGGCAGGACCGCAAACCGGGGCCGCGGACGCCGATTTCGGCCAAGCTGGTCGCCAACCTGATCACTCGCGCGGGTGCCGACCGCGTGCTCACGCTCGACCTTCACGCCGGCCAGATCCAGGGCTTTTTCGACATCCCGACCGACAACCTCTACGCTTCGCCGGTGATGGTGCGGGACATCCGCGAGCGGTTCGACCTGCAGGAACTCATGGTGGTGTCGCCGGACGTCGGCGGCGTGGTGCGGGCGCGCCGCCTCGCCAAGCGCATCAACGCACCGCTGGCGATCATCGACAAACGCCGTGAGCGCGCCGGCGACTCCGAGGTCATGAACGTGATCGGCGGGGTCGAGGGCCGCATCTGCATGCTGGTCGACGACATCGTCGATTCGGGCGGAACGCTGGTCAACGCGGCCGACGCGCTGCTCGCGCACGGCGCGAGCGAGGTCTACGCCTACATCACCCACGGGGTCCTGTCGGGCGGGGCGGTCGCGCGGGTGACCGCGTCGCGCCTCAAGGAACTGGTGATCACCGACTCGATCCAGCCCACCGAGGCGGTGCGGCTGGCCGCCAATGTCCGGGTCCTGTCGATCGCCACCCTGATCGGCGACGCCATCGGCCGCACCGCAGCCGAGGAATCCGTCTCCAGCCTGTTCGACTGACCGCCCGCCGGGTGCTGCGTCAGCGTGCCGAGCGAGGCTGGCTCGTCCGCCGGTCACGGCGTGATCAAACCGATAACGCATCGGCCGCCTGTGGTACGAGATTCGACGGATCCATGCCGCGGATCGGTCGAACCTCGTCAAGCCCAAATCACATGCGCGATCTTGGCGCTTGAGCGAACCTTCCATCCACCGGCCACGGCGTGATCGAGCGGATGGCGCATGAAGTATTTCTACGGCGCCAAACGGGCTTTTGCAGACGGGCTCTCGCGGTAAGGCCTGACATCGGTTTCGATTCCGATCCGTTCTCGGTTTGATTCACGGCTGTTCGCGCCGCCAACGATCGTGGGCCTCGTCGCACTGCATCTCGGCAAGCGTCACGGACGGCGAGTCAACATGTCGCAAAAGACCGCTGTGGACGGATTCGCGTTGACCTTGCGCGATTCAACTGAATCTTCGATCACTGCCACACACGCTTTTGGTGGCGGGAGTCGCTGCGGTTATAGTGAATTCGCCCGATGATTCGGTTCTTGTCGGGCGGGGGTTTCCGTCGTCGATGTCCGGGTCGGGTGATCGCGATCGGGCGTGCCGTAGTGTCGCGTGAGAGTCGGATGCCTGGCGCATCCTCGAGCGGCCGAATGGGGGCGGCATGTCACTGATCGATCTATCGCAGTCGTCGCTGGGCAATCCGGTCGACATCGTCGAACGTCTCGCCGCCACCAACGATTGGTCGTTCGCGCGCGCGAGCGAAGACGAGGTGACGCTGGTGGTCGGCGGTCAATGGGCCGACTACCAGGTCTCGTTCACCTGGATGAGCGAAATCGAAGCGCTGCATCTCGCCTGCGCGTTCGACCTGAAAGTGCCGGCCCGCCGCCGTGTCGACGTGATCGAGCTGGTGACCAGCATCAACGAACAACTCTGGGTCGGCCATTTCGACGTGTGGGCCAAGGACGGTCTCGCCATGTTCCGCCACGCCCTCGTGCTGGCCGGCGGCGGCACCGCCTCGGACGGCCAGTTGGAGGCCCTGCTCGGCGCCGCCCTCGACGCCTGCGAGCGATACTATCAGGCCTTCCAGTTCGTCTTGTGGGCCGGCAAGAGTGCCCGCGAGGCGATCGACGCCACCCTGTTCGAGACCGCCGGCCGGGCCTGAGCGCGGGCGCACCCCGGACGGCACCGGCCGCACACCCGGCATTCCTGCGGCAGAGGCCTGCTCGCGGCCCGGTGGCCGGCGTGCGGCTCCATGCCATAATGGAGGCTGGTGTCCCGGTTCCGCCGTTCGGTTCCGTTTGCAGCCCACCCGGCATCGACGTCGGAACCGAAACGACACCAGCGAGGTCCGGCGAACCCGGACCGCCACGCCATCGACACCGAAGAGGTCCGCCATGTCCGCCACCCCAGCGCCCGCCTGCCTGGCGGGAATCGACGGCACGCTCGCCCTGATCGGTGCAGGCAAAATGGGCACCGCGATGCTGGATGGCTGGCTGAGCCTGGGGCTCGAGGGCCGCCGCATTGCCGTGATCGAGCCGCATCCGGCCGCCGGGGTCACCACCCTGACCGAGCGCGGCGTTGCGCTCAATCCGGACGTGACGGCGATCGGCACGACGGCGGTGATCGTCGTCGCGGTCAAGCCGCAGGTCGCGCCGGAAGTCTTGCCGGCGGTGACCCCGCTGGTCGGCCGCGACACCTTGGTTCTGTCGATCATGGCGGGGCGCACGCTCGATTTTCTCGAGCACAGGCTGCCGGCCGGGACCGCCATCGTCCGCGCCATGCCCAACACGCCGGCGGCAATCGGGCGCGGCATGACCGTCGCGGTTCCCAACCGCAACGTGACGCCGGCCCAGCGCGACCTGGCCTACCGCCTGCTCAACGCGGTCGGCGCGGTCGAGTGGATCGACGACGAACGGCTGATGGATGCGGTCACCGCCGTGTCGGGATCGGGGCCGGCCTATGTGTTCCTGCTGGCCGAGAGCCTGGCCCGCGCCGGCGTGGCGGCCGGTCTGCCACCCACGCTGGCGGAGCGGCTGGCGCGCGAAACCGTCGCCGGCTCGGGCGCGCTGCTGCAGGTCTCGCCGCTGCCGGCGGCGACGCTGCGGGAAAACGTGACGTCGCCGGGCGGCACCACCGCCGCCGCGCTCGGCGTGCTGATGGGGGCGGCCGGTATCGATCTCCTGCTGGAACAGGCGGTTGATGCCGCCGCCCGCCGGTCACGCGAACTGGCCGGGTGACGGCCCCCGGTCACGGCAAAGGCGGCATCCTGGAACGTTTTTCGGCCAGGCCGGTTCGCCATTGGACAACGCGACGGCGCGAATGACTGGAGCG
>JAVBUK010000473.1:0-3521 GCA_031555345.1 Xanthobacteraceae bacterium
GCCTTCAGTCCGAGCCTGTCGGTGCTCTACGACATCGGACCGAACAACGTCACCTTCGCGGCGGTGAGCCGCACCTACGAGGCGCCGACCTTCGACGACCTGCTGGAACCGAGCGGCGGCACCGCCAACACCGGCCCGACCGGATTCCTGACGCCCGATCTCAAGGGCCAGAGCGCGACCACCGTCGAGGCCGGCTGGCGCGGCCGCAACGACCGCTTCGGCTGGGACGTCGTGGCCTACTATTCGTGGATCGACAACGAATTGATCCGCCTCACCGACGGCTCGGTCACCCGGACCGAGAACGCCGACAAGACCACCCATTTCGGCATCGAGGCGGGCGGCAGCATCAGGCTCACCGACGCGCTCAGCGCCCGCGTCACCTACACCTACCAGGACTTCCGCTTCGCCGACGACCCGGTCTATCGCGACAACCGCATCGCCGGCGCGCCGCGCCATTTCGTCAACGCCGCCCTGCGCTACACCGTCGATCCGCGCTGGTGGGTCGAAGGCGAGATGCTGTGGGTGCCGGACAACATCCCGGTCGACAACGCCAACACGCTGTTCTCGCGCCACTGGGTGATCGCCAACCTGCGCACGCGCTACGCCTTCAACGAGACCTATTCGGCCTTCGTCGAGGTGCGCAACCTGTTCGACGCCAACTACGCGGTCTCCACCCTGACCCTCGGCCGCGCCTCGCGCCCCGACCAGGCGGCGTTCCTGCCCGGCGACGGCCGCTCGTTCTACGTCGGCGCGCGCGCCGCGTTCTGACCCGGAGCCCGGCCGATCCGCGCGGGCGGATCGGCCGGCTTTCGTCGTCCCGCGCGACGCCGCCGCGCGGCGACCGGCGCCTCAGTAGACCTTGTCGGGCATGTCGATGACCGACCAGATGTGGCGGACCGTCAGGGTGGTGTCGATCTTGCGGTCGGTGTAGTAGGTGTGCAGCAGCTCGTGCGCCTTCTCGGAGTTCGGGTGGCCGAGATAGTCGCGGTAGAGCGCCTGCACCTGTTCGTTGCGGTGCGACTGGCGCACCGCCGTGTTGCGATCGATGTTGAACAACGTCTCGCGCCGCTTGATCGCGTGCGGCAGATAGGCCTTCTTGGACCGCAGCGTGCCGCCGCCGTCGACGCACCCGCCCGGGCACGCCATCACCTCGATGAAGTCGAAGTCGGCGGTCCCGTCCCGCACCGCCTCGACCACCTGCCGGGTCGGCTTGAGCCCGTGGCACATCGCGATCCTCACCGACCCGACCGACCCGCCGAGATTCACCGTGGCGCTGCGCACGCCCTCGAACCCGCGCAGCTGCGTCAACTCGATCGCTTCCAGCTCCCGGCCGTTGACCAGGTAGTACATGGTGCGCACGGCCGCCTCCATCACGCCCCCGGTCGTGCCGAAGATCGCCCCGGCGCCCGAATATTCGCTCATGTACGGGTTGTCGAACTCCGAGGGCGGCAGCATCTTGAGGTCGATGCGCTCGCGCTGCAGCATGCGGTGGAACTCGCGCGCGGTCAGCACCACGTCCACCTCCGGCACGCCGTCGTGGACGAACTGCCGGCGCGCGACCTCGTCCTTCTTGGCCGTGCACGGCATGATCGAGATCACCCGGATGCGCGCCGGATCGATCCCCATCTTCTCCGGCAGATAGGTCTTGGCCAGCGTGCCGACGCACTGCTGCGGCGACTTGGTGGTCGACAGCAGCGGCAGGATGTCGGGATAGTGGCGCTCGGCGAAGTTGATCCACGCCGGACAGCACGACGAGAAGGTCGGCCGCTTCCTCTCGGCCAGCTTCGCCAGCAGCTCGGTGCCCTCCTCCATGATGACCACGTCGGCGCCCCAGTTGGTGTCGAGCACGATCGAGGCGCCGAGCTTGCGCAGCGCGGTGATGATCTGGCCTTCCACATTGGTGCCGGGCGGCAGCCCGAACTCCTCGCCGAACCCCACCCGCACCGCCGGCGCGAACTGCACCACGGTGACCAGTCCGGGATCGTACAGCATCTCGAGCGCGCGGTCGGTCTCGTCGCGCTCGCCCAGCGCCCCGGTCGGACACACCAGCACGCACTGTCCGCAGGTGACGCAGGCCGAGTTCTTCTGCGTCAGCTTGTAGCGCAGCTCCACCGCGGTCTCCAGCCCGCTGCCGGTCTGGGTCAGCGCGTCGATGCCCTGCCCCTCGCGGCACACCGTGATGCAGCGCTGGCAGCGGATGCAGCGTCTCATGTTGCGGATCATCGCCGGCGACGAATCGTCGATCGGCCGCGCCGCCACCCGCTCCGGGGCGAAGAACCGGTTCCGCCGCAGGCCGACGAACTGCGCCACCTCCTGCAGGTCGCATCGGCCGTGGCGGATGCAGGTGGCGCAATCCTGATCGTGGTCCGCCAGCAACAGCTCGACCTGCAGCCGCTGCATTTCGCGCAACGGCGGCGTGCGGGTATCGATCGCCAGCCCCGGCTGCATCGGCGTCGTGCAGGAGGTCACCACGTGGGTCTTGCCGTTGTTCTCGAGCTTGATCTCCACCAGGCAGACCCGGCAGGTGCCGGGCGCGTGGTCGATGTCGTGCAGCTCGCACAATGTCGGGATGTAGATGTCGTGGCGCCGCGCGCACTCCAGAATCGTCTCGCCGACGCGGCTGGTCACCACCGTCCCGTTGATCGTCGCCTCGAATTCGTCCGCCGCCGCCGCGGCCTGCACCTGCGCATCCATCGTCATGCTCCCGCGATTGGCCGTTCGGTGATGACCGAATAGATCCGATAGCAGCGCATACAGCGCTTGGCTTCTCGATAGGCCTGTTCCGCACTGATCGTCTGCTCGACCTCCTCGAACATCTGCTTGCGCACGTCGGGGTCGATCTCGGGATGATGGACGCGGTACTGCGGCTTCACCGGGCCCTCCATGGCGTCGGTGGCGATCATCTTGTTGTGGTTCAGCAGCACCCGCATGCGCGCGCGCGGCTCGAACAACACACGCCCGTGTTGGACCCAGTCGTTGGTGCTGCGCGCCGCCTTCAGCCCGTTTGCCATCGCGTGGATCAGCGTCGACGGCCCCGACGCGCAATCGCCACCCGCGAACACGCCGGCGCGCGACGTCGACAGGTCGGATGGGTTCACTTCGACGCAGTTCCACTGGTCGAGATTGATGCCGTCCTCCGCCCGCAATGTCCCCTTGTGCACCTGCTGGCCGATCGCGGCGATCAGCGTCGTGCAGGGGATCACGCGGGCGGCTCCCGGCGCCGGCTCGACGTTGCGCCGCCCGCGGCCGTCCGCCGCCGTCTGCCGCATGGCGGTGACCTCGACGCCGACGATCCGGCCGCCGTCCTGCACGATCTGCACCGGATTGCTCAGGAAGTGGAACTCGATGCCCTCGGCGATCGCGGCGTCGACCTCCTCGGGATCGGCCGGCATGTCCTCGCGGGTCCGCCGGTAGACCAGGTGCACCTTGGCGGCACCCATGCGCAGCGCCGATCGTGCGCAGTCCATCGCCACGTTGCCGCCGCCGACCACCACGACGTCGCCCGCCAGCGACACCTCGCG
>JAVBUK010000370.1:0-6341 GCA_031555345.1 Xanthobacteraceae bacterium
TTCAAAATGCGACCAAGCTTGCCCGTCACGGTTGGAAATGGCGACACAACAGGAGAGGACCCATCTCGTCAGTTCGTCCAATGATGCCGGCCGGTTCATGTGACTGCCACATCCACATCTTCGGGCCGCAAGAGCAACACCCGATGGCGGCCGGCCGCCTGTACACTCCCGGCCTTGCCGATGCCGCCCAGTTGGCGGCGGTGCATCGCCGGCTCGGCATTTCCAGGTGGGTGGTGGTGCAACCGAGCCCGTACGGCACCGACAACCGTTGCACGCTCGCGGCCGTGCGTGCCGGCAATACCGGCGGCGCCGACGTCGCGCGTGCCGTGGTCGTGCTCGATGAAAAGGACGGCTTGACCGAACTGCGCGCGATGCACGCCGACGGTGCGCGCGGCGTGCGGGTCAACCTCGAAACCTCCGGTGTGCATGACCCGGCGCCGGCGCGGACCATCCTGGAAAACACGGCGCAGCGCATCGCGCCGCTGGGCTGGCATGTGCAGATCTACACCAATCTGCGCATGGTCGAGCAACTGGCCGAGACGATCGGCCGGTTGCCGGTCCCGGTGGTACTGGACCATTTTGCCGGGTTGCGGGGCGAGTCCGGCCTGGAGCAACGAGGGCTCGCGACCTTGCTCGATCTGCTGGCCGCGGGCAACTTGTTCATCAAGCTCTCGGCCGCACAGCGCGCTTCCAATGCTCCGGACTGTGCCGATCTGCGCCCGCTGGTGCGCCTGCTGGTCGAGCGGCGCGGCGACCGGCTCCTGTGGGGCACCGATTGGCCGCATCCGGGTGCTTGGCCGAACGTCAAACGCGATCCCGCGACGGTGGAACCATTCCATCCGATCGATGATGAGCGTGCGTTGGGGCGGCTCGCCGAATGGGTGCCGGAACAGGACCGCTTCGACGCCATCCTGTCCCGCAATCCCGCTCGCTTGTACGGCTGGAGTTGAACCGACTCATGGTTGTTGCGTACGCGGTGGCAGCGCCCGCATCGTGCGTTCGAATCGACGGCCGGGTGTTCGTGGGTACTTCGGCGCGCCGGAACTCCAAGCAGCAGTGACAAAGGGGAATCGACCATGCATCGACGCCAGTTCCTCCAGGCTTTCGCCGCGACCCCGTGGGTGACAGCCACGATTGGACAAGCCGCGGCGCAGTCCACGGGCGACTATCCATCGAAATACATCCGCTTGGTCCTCCCCTACGCCGCGGGTGGTACCGCGGATATCTCCTGCCGCATCGTTGCCCCCTACCTCAGCGAACGCCTGGGACAAAACATCGTTATCGAGAACAAGCCGGGCGCCGGCGGCATCGTTGGTGCGTTGGCGGCGCTGTCGGCACCGGCCGACGGCTACATCCTGGTGCTGGCGGCGACCGTAAACTTCGGTATCTCGCCGGTACTGATGCGCTCGATGCCCTTCGATGCGGTCAAGGACTTCGACATGGTCGCGCAGATGGCTTCGTTCGGCTATGCGTTCGCGGTCGCGGCAAACTCACCGTTCAAGCGGGTCCGCGACGTCATCGACTACGCACGCGCCAATCCCGGCAAACTGAACGTCGGTACCGTGCAGGTAGGCAGCGCCCAATTCTTCGCGGCGGAGCTGTTCAAATCGATGGCGGGCATCTCGGCGGTGATCGTGCCCTATCGCACGTCGTCCGACGTCGTGACCGCGGCGCGCAGCGGCATGGTGGACCTTATCGTGGAAACGTTGGCGCCGATCATCCCCCAGGTGAGCGGCGGCGCATTGCGCGCGCTCGGCATCACCGAGGATGTGCCGTTCCCGTCGCTGCCGGATGCCCCTCCGATCTCCAGCACCGACTTGCCGGGGTACGTGGTCAAGGCATGGAACGGCTTGGCGGCCCGCGCCGGCACACCGCCCGAGATCGTGCAGCGGTGGGTGCGCGAGCTGTCTGCCGTGATGGCGCTCGAAGACGTGAAGCGCCGCTACCTCGAACTCGGCATTACCGCCGCGTACTCCGACGGACAGACGCTCCGTGCCCTGCAAATGGCGGACATCGCCAAGTGGGGAGCCGTGATGCAATCGGCCGGCATCGCGCAGCAGTGACCCGCATCAATAAACCATCGGCTCGCCGGTCCGACGCCGGTGCCGCCTTCCGCAGGAGATCGCAACATGTCTGAAAGCCTCGAGGAGTTCGTCCGCAACCGCAGCAAGGCTCGCCTTGCCGACGGCCGACTGTCGATCTGCGTCACTTTCCGCCAAATGCAAAGCGTGGAAATGGTCCGGGCGGCCAAGGCATGCGGGTACGACAGCCTCTATGTCGACCACGAGCATGGAAGCGTACCGCTGGAAGCGACCCGGCAGATCTGCGCGGCGGCGCTCGATATCGGCATTACCGCGCTGGTGCGTGTTCCGAAGATCGAATCCGATCTCGTCGGCCATGTTCTCGACGGCGGCGCGATGGGGGTGATCTTTCCGCACATCGACACGCCCGAACTCGCCAAACGCGCGGTCGAGGTCTGCAAGTACCCGCCGACGGGGCGGCGCGGTGTCAACAACTCGATTCCGCAGTTCGGATACCGCAAATGGCCGGGCGTCGACATGCGGGCGGTGCTGAACAAGGAGACCTGGGTCGTTTGCCAGGTCGAATCAGGCGAGTGCGTCTCCAACATCGACGCCATCGCCGCGGTGGAGGGCGTGGACATTCTGTTTGTCGGCACCAATGATCTGTGTGCCGACCTCGGGATCGACGGGCAATTGGATCACCCGCAGGTCGAGCACGCCTATCAGGCGACGATCGCGGCATGCAAGAAGCACGGCAAGGTCTGCGGCATCGGTGGACTCGCAGCGCGCGAGGATCTCTTGAAAAAGTATATCGACATGGGGGGCCGTTTCGTCGCCGCCGGTGCCGACCAGGCGTTTTTCGAAGCGGGTGCCCGCAAGCGCGCTCAGTTCATCCAAAGTCTTCAGCCATGAAGGCATCCCGTGGTTTCCAACGGCCGATGTCCCGCCGGAGAATTCGCCGGCGGCCGCCGCGTGTGCCGACCAGCGCGCGGCGACCGCCTTCACCGTACTGGCGCGTTGAGGAAGGCCCATCGTCATGAATCCAACCAAGAAGGTGCTGGTCGTCGACAAGATTTCGGAGAAGACGAAGGTTCTGAGCCGCAAGTACATAACGCCGGATGCGGAACTCGTGTTCGCGGATACGGAATCCCTGCGTGATGCTCATGTCGCGACGGCCGACGTCCTGATCACCTCGACCAAGGGCGTCTCCCCGGAGCTGCTGGCCAAGGCAGAGCGCTGTATATACATTCAAAAATACGGCGCCGGGGTCAACAACATTGCCATCGCGGCGGCCTCCGGTCGCGGAATTCCCGTCGGTTACACGCCGGGACAAAATTCGCGTTCGGTGGCCGAATATGCGGTCATGTTGATGCTTGCCGTCTTCAAGCACATTACGACCGCTCACGGCAAACTGGTGAACGACGGGCTTTGGCTGAAGGCCGAGCTGCGTGACACCTGCTACGAGCTTTCCCGCAAGAAGGTCGGAATCGTCGGGCTGGGAGCCATCGGCCGGGAGGTCGTTCAGCTGCTGCGGGGCTTCGAGTGCGACATTTCCTACTACGACGCATACCGGCTGCCGCAGGACCTGGAGCGGAGCCTGGGGGTGACGTACACGGACCTGGATGCTTTGGTCCGGGAATCCGACGTGATCACGCTCCACGCCCCTCTGACCGAACAAACCAACCATCTGTTCGACAAACAGCGCTTGCGGGCGATGAAGCCGACGGCAGTCTTGATCAATACCGGGCGTGGCGCGCTGATCGACGAAAAGGACTTGATCGAGGTTTTGCAGTCCGGGCACCTGCTCGGAGTCGGACTGGATGTTTACGAGGCGGAGCCCATCGATCAGAGCCATCCGTTGGCGAAAATAGACCGGGTTGTCCTGAGCCCTCACAACGGCGGCGGCACGAACGAAGCCATGGAGGCCGTGGTTCGGCAGGCTTCGCAAAACATAAATTCGATGCTCTCCGAAGGAAAGATCGTGGAGGAGAAGAGCGTCGCCAACTGGAAAGCATTGCAGGTCCGGTAACCCAAGCTCGTATCGTGCGCCAGGCAGAAATCCGCGGCGGCTTGCTGCCACGTGCCGGGGAACGAGTTCGGGCGTGCGCCAAGCCCGGACGACAACGACGGCTCATGAGGTCGCTTGGCGAGCGAAACGCGCCGCGCTGCCGGCCTTCGCGAGGCAATCAGTGGCCTCGCGCCGAGCGGGTTCGCCGGCGGCGAGGCCGCAATGTGTGTCGATCAACGGTGGTCCGAAAATCAGGTCAACGTGGTGAGAGACTGAAACAACGTACGGGTGAAAGCGGCAGCAAGACGGGACTGAGGGCGATTTCGCCGTTGCAGGATAATGATGTGATTTTCGATCCGCGGCACGAACGGCCGCACGACGAGCTTGGGAAAGGACGCGACCGATACGGCCGAATCGACGAGAGCGACACCATGCCCGGCCGCGACGATGAAGCAAGACGTCAATGATATGCTCGACTCGACGGCGATTTTCAGCGCCACCCTCTCGGAACGGAAAGCGGAATCGATCTTCGCGCCGAGTGGCGTGGTGGGAGAGAACGTGACCAGCCGCTGCCCGGCGAGATCCTTGGGGCTGACGCTGCGACGCGCCGCCAACGGATGATCGACCGGCATGACGCAGGCGACCTGGGTGGTGTGAATCGCTTCTCCGACCAGATCCTCCGGCGTCGGCGTCGGAAACTCGTAGATCAATCCGAGATCGACTCCGTGATCCCGAACGCATGTGATGATGTCCGGACCGGGAAGCGCCCGGATCACGACGTTCACATCCGGACGCTCTCGAGCGAACGTGGCCACCGCCTGTGCGAGCAGCACATTCGCAAGGGTCGGCGTTGCGCCGACGGAGATGATGCCGAATGACGCATCGCGCAGGTTTCGTGCCGAACGGCCCAGAGCCTCGAGGCGTTCGAATATCTGCTCGACCTCCGGTAGAAGGGCGAACGCTTCGGATGTCGGCACGATCCGCCCGCCCGCCCTGTCGAACAATTTCATGCCCAACCGCTGTTCGGCATGCTTGAGGACGGTGCTGACCGACGGTTGAGACACGTTCAGACGATGTGCGGCCTCGGTCATGTTGGCGGCGTGCATGAGGGCGTGAAACACCTCGATATGCCGCAAATTCAGAGACATGACCTATCCTTGATTGAGACAGCTCGAAAAAGCGCGCATCGATTGCAATTCGTGCGCAGCTTTTCGTGACTGGCAGCAGTCTAAAGGAACGCGGGTCTTGCCAGAAGGGGCTTGGATAGCCCGGGCAATGTCGCTGGGTTGCGGTCGCTCGCGCGGCTGCGACGAAACGCCAGGAATCTCTACCCGCCTCGAGCCGGTTTCTTGAGCGAACACCGTCTCGTATCGCGGTACGGGTCGGGCATTTGAGGATCTGCCTGGCAACATCCAGTGGATGATCGACGCCGTCGCTTCCGCAGCGCGATCGTGCGCGCCGGGAAGCGTCGGAACTGCCGGCGGCCATCGACCGGCGGCGGTTGCGGCGGTTTGTTGCGACCCGCGCGAACGCCGGCTTCGGCCTCACTTCGGTCGCTGCCAGATGCCGAGGCTGAAGCGGTGCGGGCCGGGCACGCCGGGAGGGACCAACGCCACCCGGTCGCCCGGGCGGACCACGGCCTGGCCGACGCCGACGGCACGGTGATTGACGAACAGGCATTCGACCTTGTCGCCGGGAATGTCCAGCAGCCGCAGCAATGCCGGCCCGTCGATCGGCGTCGCGATGGCGACGCGGTGCGGCGAGCCCCAGCCGCGCGACCGGAACAGGCTCGCGAGGTCCATGAAGCCGACCACCGCGATCAAGCCGGAGACGTCGATGCGGGGCGCATCGGTCATGGCAGGCCATCGGTGACGGGATCGCGCTCGTAGCCGGTGGAATCGAAGCTCATGTCGGTGAGGTCGACGCTCAGCATGCGGCGCACCAGCGGCTGGCCGACGCCGGCGACCAGTTTGAGGACTTCCGCCGCCGCCAGCGTCCCGAGGATGCCGGGAACGACGCCCAGAATGCCGGTCTCGGCGCCGGCGCGCTCTTGTTCCGGGCGGCGCAGCAGGTGGCGAAGGCCTGGATTCAAAATGCCGTCGGGGCCGGCTTTCCACGGCTCGAGCACGGTGAGCCAGCCGTAGAATGCCAAAACCCCGGCGCTCACCAGTGGCTTGCGGGCAGCCTCGCAGGCGTCGGCGACGACGAAACGGGCGGCAAAATTGTCGACGCCATCGACCACGACGTCGAAGCCCGCGACGATCCCGGCCGCATTGCCCCGGTCGAGGCGGACCGCAAACGGTTCGACGACC